>JANLXP010000570.1:0-1169 GCA_031365165.1 Alphaproteobacteria bacterium | reverse complement strand
CTCGAAGGCGGCGCCAGCTGGATCAAAGACGTCGACTTCTACGAACAGGCGACGTCCGCCGCTGTCGTCACGCACTTCCACCACTACATGAGTGACGACACGCCGGTCGGGTGGGCTCTGATGGCGACCGCCGGCTACGGCTGGGGTCACTGGAATTTTGAGCTTGAGGCCGGTTACCGCGACAACAAAGTGAAGCACTACACCTCGCACTACGTCACTTTGAATGGCGCCGAGAACGCGACGACGTTCACCGCCACGCGCCCGGACGCGATCAAGGAATTCTCGCTGATGGCGAACGTCATTTATGACATCGACATCAACGACAAGCTCTCGCTCTCGATCGGCGCCGGCGCAGGCGCCGATCACGTGAAATACGATATGGCGCAGTCAACGACCGAACAGGTCGATAGCGAGGGTTGGAGCTTTGCCTATCAAGGTATCGCGGGTCTCAACTACGACTTGAGCCGCAATGCTCAACTGTTCCTGCGCTATCGCTACCTGCGTGTTACCGATCCTGAGATGGTGATCGACGTATCGGGAAGCCATACCTGCTGTGTGCGCGTGGAAGATTTCGAAAAGCAATCGGCGACAATAGGCCTGCGCTACAGCTTCGGCGCGCGTGAGGCTGCACCGCCTCCACCACCGCCACCGCCGCCTCCACCCCCGCCGCCGCCTCCGCCGGTGAAGCAGTTCACGATCTTCTTCGGCTACGACAAATGCGACATCACTGCGGAAGCCGACCAAGTGCTGGCTGACGCGGCTTCAACAGCAAAGATCTCGGGCGCGGCCAGTGTGCGCATCGTCGGCCACACCGACTCGTCCGGCTCGAACGCCTACAATCAACGCCTGTCGGAATGCCGCGCGAACGCCGCGAAGTCGAACCTGGCGGCCAAAGGCGTGCCGGATGGCGCCATCACGGCCGTCGGCCGCGGCGAGGGCGAACTCATCGTTCAAACCGGCGACGGCGTCAAAGAACCACAAAACCGGCGTGCGACAATCGATCTCGACTAAACGCCGCAGCGGCAAGAGCCTGCAAGCGGCCGGTTCACACCGGCCGTTTTTTGCGGTTGCTTGAATAAGTGGGAAATATATCATATGTTAGTGGGATTGAATACGTGTGCAGCGAAACCGCTGCTTTCCCTCGCGCTTAAACCGCGAGCGGCTGCGAC
>JANLXP010000507.1:0-1642 GCA_031365165.1 Alphaproteobacteria bacterium | reverse complement strand
CGTTGGGGGCGTTTGCGGGGCCTGCGATGGCGCAGCCTGTGCCTTCGGGCAGTTATCAGAACACGTGCGACAATGAGTCGGTGCGAGGCGACACGTTGCAGGCGCGGTGCGAGACGTCGGACGGCGATTCCATGTTCAGCCGGCTCGACAACTTCAACGACTGCACCGGCGACATCAGCAATGACGATGGGCGCCTCACCTGCGACCGGGACGACAATCCCGGCGACGACGATTACGGCGACCGCCGCGGGGATCGGGGCGACCGTGGCGACCGTGGCGATGACGGGCGCGACGACGACCGGGCCGGCAACACGCCCAATGGTTCCTATCAGCAGACGTGCGAGAACGAGCGCGTGGAGCGCGCCGACCTCATCGCCGATTGCGCGGACCGCAACGGGCGCTGGCGCCATTCGGTGCTTTCGAACTATCGCTATTGCCGCGGCGACATCGCCAACGCCAACGGCGTGTTGAGCTGCGCCCGCGACGGCAACAACGGCGGCGACGACGACTACACGGTGCCGACTGGAACGTGGCGGCAATCTTGCCGGGACGAAGGGGTGTCTGGCACTACCCTCTCGGCCGAGTGCCGCGACCGCGCCGGACGCTGGGTCGAAACCTCGATCGACTTGCGCCGCTGCCAGCAAGGCGTGATGAACTCGAACGGCAGGCTCGCGTGCATCATTCCGATCGTGCCCCCGACCGTTGGCTGGCGCATGTCGCTCTACCGCGACATCGGTTACGCCGGCGCCGGGCGGACGTTCACGTTCGACGTTCCCGATCTCGCGCGCTATGGCATGGCGAACATGGCGTCCAGCGCGTATCTGCGCTCCGGCGCGTGGCAGCTGTGCACGCGCACTTACTACCGCGGACAATGCGTGACGTTGCGCGCCAGCGCGCCGAACTTCCGGCGCATCGGCCTGAACGACCGGGCACGCTCGCTTCGCCGCGTGCGCTGAAGACGTCGGCGACGTGACGAAGAACAAAGGCCGGGTGAAAACCACCCGGCCTTTTTCGTTTGCTTGGACGTTAGGCGTTGCGGGTTTAGACGCTCAGGCTCCGCGTGGCGCGCCGTTCGTCGGCGTCCATCATGAGGGCGAGGTCTGCGGGCGCGATCTTCAGCTGCTCTTCCATCGCCGAGGCGCGCTTCTCATAGGCCAACGCCACGCGGCGCAGGCGGTTGGCGTGGAACGGGTCGCGCTCGCCGTCGGCCATGGCGCGCATTTGTTCGGCCAGCGCGTGGTATTTCTTCGGATTCTCCAGAATTCCCATATCTCATCCTCCTGCCCGTCCAACGAACGGGCGCATTGCTCCACTGCTTAAACAATGTGGAGGCGGCGTCGGTTCCAACAGATTTGTGGGCCGGCACGCGCCCACAGGGTTACTTCGCGCGGAGCGAGCGCACGATCTTTTCGAAGACGGCTTTGTGGCTGTCGAACGCGTCGGCGGTGGCGTAACAGCCGGCGTCGAACACGCGGCCCGTCGTCACGATGAGGCCGATGCGGGCTTTCGCTTGCTTGGCGATGACGTCCACGGTTGCGATCTGCAAGACCTTGCCGCCGACGTCCACGGCCACGCGGTCGGTGATGCGCGTGTCTTCCGTCTTCGTCGCCAGAAAGTCGTTCCAGTCGGCGACCGAGATCGG
>JANLXP010000763.1:0-1048 GCA_031365165.1 Alphaproteobacteria bacterium | reverse complement strand
CGGCACACCGATGCAGCAGGTGGTGTACAACCAAGAAGAGTCCAAGTTCGACGTGCCGTCGGGGTTCTTCGAAATCGGTCTCGGCATGTGCATCCCGACCGTCACGCACTATGCGTCGAAAGACGTTGCGGCGCGGTATGTGAAGCCTGCGCTTTATGGTGAAGAGATTTGGTGTCAATTGTTCTCCGAACCGTCAGCCGGCTCCGACGTCGCGGGCTTGCGCACGCGTGCGGAGAAGGATGGCGACGACTGGATCATCAATGGGCAGAAGATCTGGACGTCGGGTGCGCACTATTCGGACTACGGCATCTTGCTCACGCGGACGGACCCGAACGTGCCGAAGCACAAGGGCCTGACGATGTTCTATCTCTCGATGAAGGCGCCGGGCGTGGAAGTGCGGCCGATCAAGCAGATGTCGGGCGGGGCGAACTTCAACGAAGTGTTCTTCACGAACGTGCGCATTCCGGATGCGCAGCGCTTGGGCAATGTGGGCGACGGCTGGTCGGTCGCGCTGACGACGCTCATGCATGAGCGTCTGGCGGTCGGTGGCGGGCAGGGTGGTTCGGGTGCGGATATCAACGAACTTCTGTCGCTTGCGCGCGAGACGGAGCTCGAAGACGGGCCTGCGATCCGCAACGCTTCTGTGCGCGAGCGCATCGCGGAGTGGTATGTGCGCGGTCAGGGCTTGAAGTACACGACCTATCGCACGCTTACCGCGCTTAGCCAGGGCCGCGTTCCGGGGCCGGAGGCTTCAATCGCGAAGGTGGTCGTTGCACCGAAGATGCAAGACCTCGCTTCGTTCGCGATGGATCTTGAGGATATGGGCGGCGTGATGACGGGCGAGGATTCGCCGATGATGGGCGCGTTCCAGCAATCGTTCATGTGGGCGCCAGGCCTACGTATTGCCGGCGGCACGGACGAGATCTTGAAGAACATCATCGCGGAACGGGTGCTGGGCTTGCCGGCCGACATCCGTGTCGACAAGGATATCCCGTACAACAAGCTTCCGACGGGTCGCTGATCGCATCGATGGCCCGTTCAAAGCGGG
>JANLXP010000478.1:0-1180 GCA_031365165.1 Alphaproteobacteria bacterium | reverse complement strand
GTTCTCTTCGTTGCTGCGGCAGTTTCTGCGTTGTTTGCCGGTGCCGCATTCGCCGCCGATCCGGCTAAGCCCGCGAAGACTGTCGATATCAAAAAACAACTCGGCGACAAATGCGGATCGGCGCCCTATGGGCTCGTCGATCTGAACGGCAAGACGGCATCGAAAGAAGAACTGGAAGAAGCGAAATTTCAGGTCACGAGCTTCATCACGCAGGCTGACGTCTATCAGGAATGCGTCTGGAAACTTGCCGAGACATACGCCACCGTTTTGACCGATTCTGACAAACGCCTTCTCGCGACAGCCTTGCAAGTCAGTCAGGATGAAAAAGAAGCGGTCGGCAACGGCTTCAACAACGCCGTGTGCGAGTACAACATGGCGCACAAGATCGCGGACAAGGATTGCAAAGACGGCAAGATGGTCGTGAAAGCGGCTGCGCAACCAGCCGCGGCAGCGACAACCGTGAAGCCGGCTGCAGCGGCGAAACCCGCGCCGGCGAAACCTGCGACGCCTGCAACCACGCCGAAGCCGCAGTAAACTCAATATAATGAGCGCAGTGCCTGCCTGCGGCGGAAAGCCGCCAGGCATGCGTTCGCTCGCCGCAAGATTGCCACACGCGCGCCCTTCGTGGGGCGCATTTGCGCCTGAGCTTCTCCCTCGAGAGACCCCGAAGGAGGAAGCCCGTGACCAGTATTCCCCGCGTTTCGTTCCGCCAATCGTTGACCACGTCTGCTGCCATCGCGGCCCTGCTCGTTGGCGCGCTGTTGCTCGCCGGGTGCGACCAACAGATCGCCAGCAACGACCGGAAACAGCCCGAGAAAAGTAAGGTGGACCGAAGCGCCGGGGAGAAAGAGACGGACGCCCTCAGCGCGAACGATGCGGCAGCGCCGGAGCCGAGCGTCACCGGTTACGCTTATGCGCCGCCTCCGCCGCCGATGATGCTCCCGAAACCGGAAGTGACGGACAAGTTTCCGGACGCAAAGCCCAATCCGGTGAAGCTTGTCAGCGAAGAGCCGGTCTCGACATTTTCTGCCGACGTCGACACGGCGTCCTACGCCGTTGTGCGCAAGTTCCTGAACGACGGCGCGCTGCCGCCGGCCGATGCCGTTCGCATCGAAGAGATGGTGAACTATTTCGACTACAGCTATCCCCTGCCCGACAATCGCGCGCAGCCGTTCCGGCC
>JANLXP010000434.1:0-5210 GCA_031365165.1 Alphaproteobacteria bacterium | reverse complement strand
AGCGCGTCGTCGATCTGCAGAACGCGTTCGTTTTGCCCGGGTTGATCGACTGTCACGTGCACATTCTGGGCGAGCTCAGCGCGACGTCGCGATTGGAACAGGTCGAGAGCGAAGACGAGTATCTGGCGCTGCGCGGGGCGGCTTATGCGTTGCGTACACTGCGCGCGGGGTTCACGACCGTGCGCGATCTGGGCGAGCGGTCGCCTGCGATCTTTGCGTTGAAGAAGGCAATCAACGAGGGGCTGATTGCGGGACCGCGCCTCGTTGTGGCGGGCTCGACGCTTTCGCCGACCGGCGGTCATGCGCAGACCTATGGCTACCGGGATGACGTGAACGCGCTCTTTGCGTCGAGCGGGACGTGCGACGGCGTCGACGAATGCCGCAAGGCGGTCAGGCGGCAGGTCGCGCGCGGCGCCGACGTGATCAAGCTGGTTGCGACGGGCGGCGTGCTCTCGAACATCAGCGCGGGCGTCGACCAGCAGTTTACGGACGAAGAGCTGGCCGTGATCGTGAAGACCGCGCACAGCCTGGGCAAGCGCGTTGCGGCGCATGCGCATGGTGCGGCCGGGATCAACGCTGCGCTGCGCGCAGGCGTGGATTCGATCGAGCATGGCTCCTACGTCTCGCCGGAGTCGATTTCGCTGTTCCGTGCGAAAGGCGCCTATTTGGTTCCGACCGTGATTGCAGGCGTGACAGTTGCCGAACATGCAAAGACGAGTGGCTTCCTGACGCCTGCGCAGCGCGTGAAGGCGTTACAGGTTGGGCCGCTGATGCAAGCGGCGCTCGGCCGCGCTTACAACGGCGGCGTCAAGATCGCATTCGGAACGGATATGGGCGTGGGCGTGCACGGGCAGAACGCGAAGGAGTTCGCGCTGATGGTGGGCGCGGGCATGCCGCCCGCCGAGGCCTTGAAAGCGGCGACCGTGAATGCGGCCGATCTGTTGCAGCTTTCCAGCACGATCGGAACGATCGAGGCGGGCAAGACGGCCGACATCATCGCGGTGCCGCAGGACCCGATGCGCGATATCAAGGTGATGGAGCGGGTTTCGTTTGTAATGCGCGGCGGCGCGATCTACGTCAGCCCATGAGCTTTGAACCCGGCCCCGTTCGCGCTGCGCACCACTTCGATGAAGCGGCGTTGGAGCGTTATCTACGCGCGCACATGGCGGGGTTCGAAGGTCCGCTTAGCGTGCAGCAGTTCGGCGGCGGGCAGTCGAACCCGACCTTTCTGCTCAGCGCTGGGCCTAAGCGCTATGTGATGCGCAAGAAGCCGCCGGGGCAACTGCTGAAGAGCGCGCACCAGGTCGACCGCGAATACCGGATCATGAAGGCGCTGTCGCAGACCGACGTGCCGGTGCCACGCATGCACGCGCTCTGCGAGGACGAGAGCGTGGTTGGGACCGCGTTTTACGTGATGGATTTCTTGGAGGGCCGGATTTTTCGTGATCCACAGTTACCGGGTCTCGCACCGGCGGAGCGGACCGCGATCTATGACTCGATGAACGACGTGCTGGCGCGTTTGCACAAGGTCGACTTCGCGAAGGTCGGCCTCGGCGATTTCGGGAGGCCCGGCAACTATTTCGACCGGCAGATTGCGCGGTGGATCACGCAATACCGCGCCGCGCAGACGGATGAGATCGCCGACATGGAGCGGCTGATCGAATGGATGCCGAAGAATATCCCGAGCGACGACAGCGTTACGATCGCGCATGGTGACTACCGGCTTGAGAACTCCGTCTTTCATCCAACCGAACCGCGGATGATCGCGGTGCTGGACTGGGAGCTTTCGACGATCGGGCATCCGCTTGCCGATCTCGCCTACAATTGCATGGGCTACCGTGTGCAGAACCCGCGGCAAGGTGGGCTCGTGAGCGTGGACTTTGCAGCGACCGGAATTCCCAGCGAACACGCGTATGTTTCGAAGTACTGCGCGCGCGTGGGGCGTGATCGGATCGAGAACTGGCCGTTCTATTTGAGTTTTTCGGTGTTCCGGCTCGCCTCGATCTCGCAAGGGGTTTACAAGCGTGGGCTTGATGGAAACGCCAGCTCGGCGACGGCCGCGACGTCCGGGAATAGTTGCCAATTCCTTGCCGAGCACGCCTGGCGGCTCGCGCACGAGGCCGAATAGCGAGGCTATTAACCCGCGCTTAGGCATCGATGCTCAACGCAAATTTACGCGATAGCCGTACGCTGCGTTCGTGTCGCGTGAACTAGGACCTATGCCGCCAGATCTGGCCCAACAGCCCGCCGTGCAATTGCTCGAACTCGGGGCGCATTTCGCGCTGGCCGAGCGCGCGGCGAAGATCGGCTATTGGCGCCATCAATTGACAGACGGCTCCGTGCACTGGTCGCCCGGCCTCTATGCAATGCTAGATCTCGACCCTGCGGAAGTTTCACCGCGCAGCGAGTTTCTGATCGATCGCATTCATCCGGACGACCGCGCGCTTGTGCCCGCGGCCGTCAACCAGGCCATCCGCGAACGCAAATCGTTCCAGTACCGGACACGTTCGTGGAGTACGGGGACGCCCGAACGTACGTTCGACACGTACGGTGACGTGCAGTGCGATGAAAACGGCCGCGTTAGCGCCATCCTTGGCGTGGTGCGCGAGGTGACGGCCGAGGTTGCCGCGCAGCGCACGATCGAGGATCGCGAGGCTGCGTACCGCTTCGTCGCCGAAGAGGCGACCGATATGATCATACGCCACGGCAAGGACGGCACGCCGCTGTTCGTATCACCGGCGATCCGCCAACTCTTAGGGTGCGAGCCTGAGGCCCATTTGAAAGAGCCACCCTTTACGCGCGTCCACGCTGACGATCTTGCCATGGTGCAGCGAATCCTTTTGGAAGCCAGGGATACGCGGCGAACCGCCACGCTGACCTATCGGATGCGGCATGCACAAGGCCACTATGTTTGGTGTGAAACGCGCGTGCGTTTCGTGTTCGACGCGGCGACCGATGCGCATCTAGGTGCGATTTCGATTTCACGCGATATTACGGAGCACAAGAACTTCGAAGAGGCGCTGCACGCCGCCCGCGAGCGCGCGGAGTTTGCCAGCCATACGAAGTCGCGCTTCCTTGCCAATATGAGCCACGAGCTGCGAACACCGCTGAATGCGATCATCGGCTTCTCGGACATTCTGGCGCGCGAGATGTTCGGACCGCTCGGCAGCGAGCGATATTCGGACTATGCACGCTTGATCAACGAGTCCGGTGGCATGCTTCTCGACTTGATCAACGATCTGCTCGACATGTCGAAGATCGAAGCCGGCAAACACGACTTGCATCCTGAGGATTTCTCCGTTGCCGACGCGATTGCGGCGTGCACGCGGTTGCTCTCGATGCGGGTGGAGAGCCGCGGTGTCACGCTTATGACGCGCGTCGAACCAAAAGGGTTGCGGCTCTACGCCGATGCTCGGGCTTTCAAGCAAATTGTGCTCAATCTCGTTTCGAACGCGGTGAAATTCACGGACGCGGGCGGGCGGATCGACGTGACCGCGACGGTCGAGGGCGAAAGCCTGCGCCTCATCGTCGCCGATACGGGCGTTGGGATTCCGGCAGAGGTTTTGCCGCGGCTTGCGCGACCGTTCGAGCAAGCAGCAAACGATCCTGCGCGTGCGCATGGCGGCTCGGGCTTGGGACTTGCGTTGGTGAAGTCGCTGACGCAATTGCACGGCGGTGACTTCACGCTCGAAAGCCACCTCGGCCTCGGAACGACCGTGACGGTGACGATGCCGCTGCGTTTCACCGACGCCGAGTGCGCGGCATAGGTAGAAGAGAGATTTCACACGAAGATACGAAGCTACGAAAACGCGCAGCGCGCGTTGGGTGCTTACGCTTTCCCGAACGGCGTTTTGTACCGGGTTAGCTCGATCTTAGACAGATCGACGCGTGTGTTGAGGACACGTTGAATGCCTTCCTTGAAGGTGGCGGCCCCGAAATTGATCAACAAGCCAAGGGGCATTTCGAGGAGTCGAATGTACGTGAGGACTTGTTTGACGTGAACCGGCGCAGTTCGCTCAACAGATTTCAGTTCAATCAGCAGATTCTCATCGATCAATAGGTTGGCACGGAACGAGTCTCTAAACAGCTTCCCGTTGTAGGTGAACGATATTGCCTTCTGTCGTTCGACGCGCAGGCCACGCTGCTCGATGGCTACGGAGAGAAGGTCCTCATACACAGACTCCAGCAAGCCCGGACCTATGTCTCTGTGAATTGCGAATGAACAGTCGATCGCAATTCGAGCGAGTTGTTCCAAATCGCGCATTGCTTCCCCTCATGCCGTCGGCACAACTGGAACGCAGGATTTGGGCATTTGCATGACCACAAATGAAACTGGCGCGCCGAAGCGCGCCAGGAGCAATTTTCGTATCTTCGTGTGAGGCTACTTTCCTACTCTGCGGCCTCCATGCGGAGTTGGTTGGAGTATTTGCCGAATTCGAGGCGTGCGATGGTGCGGTTGTGGACTTCGTCCGGGCCGTCGGCGAGGCGGAGTGTGCGTTGGCCGGCGTAGAGGCGGGCCATGCCGCTGTCGGTGGTGACGCCGGCGCCGCCCCAGGCTTGGATTGCGTCGTCGATCACCTTCAACGCCATGCGTGGTGCCGCGACTTTGATCATCGCGATTTCCGTGCGGGCGACTTTGTTTCCGACCTTGTCCATCATGTCGGCAGCTTTTAGCGTGAGCAGGCGGCACATTTCGATGTTCGTGCGCGCTTCGGCGACGCGCTGTTCCCAGACCGAATGTTCTGAGATGCGTTTGCCGAAAGCTTCGCGCGTCATCAAGCGCTTGCACATCGATGCCAAGGCGCGTTCTGCGGTGCCGATCGTGCGCATGCAGTGATGGATGCGGCCCGGCCCTAAGCGGCCTTGCGCGATTTCGAAACCGCGGCCTTCGCCCAAGAGAATATTCTCCACGGGCACCTTCACGTTTTCGAATACGATCTCGGCGTGGCCGTGCGGCGCGTCGTCATACCCGAAGACCGGCAGCATGCGCTTGATATGCACGCCGGGCGCGTTCGTTTCGACTAGGACTTGGCTTTGCTGGCGGTACTTGTCGGCGTCCGGGTCGGTCTTGCCCATCACGATCATGATCTTGCAGCGCGGGTCGCCCATGCCTGACGACCACCACTTGCGGCCGTTGATGACGTAATGGTCGCCTTGGCGTTCGATGCGGGTGCGGATGTTCGCGGCGTCCGACGAGGCGACTTCCGGCT
>JANLXP010000384.1:0-4863 GCA_031365165.1 Alphaproteobacteria bacterium | reverse complement strand
TCTTGCGCAGGGCGGCCGCTTGCGCTTTGCCGCGGCCTTCGGCGACCGCTTCCGCGAATGTCGCGAACAGCACCGTGAACCACAACCAGGCCGCAATCTGAGCGCTGAACCACGCTGGCTCGCCGGTGAATACGTCGCGGAACGCGATGATCGTGACGAAGATCGTAACGATTTCGGTCACGAAGATCACGGGGTTGCGAGCGAGCGAGCGCGGATCGAGCTTCAAGAGCGCGTCGCGGGCGGCGCGGGTAAGTAGGCCGGTGTCGAACGCGGACGCAGATTTGGCGGCTTTGGCGATCATGGTTTTACCTCGTTCACCGCAACGTGCCGGCTTGCATCATGAAGTGTTCGACAATTGGCCCGAGGGCGAGTGCCGGGAAGAATTGGAGACCGCCCATGATAAGGATGACGCCGATCACGAGGCCCACGAACAAGGCGCCGTGTGTCGGGAACGTGCCGGCGGCCGGGGGCGCCTTGATCTTGGGTGCGATGGAGCCAGCGATCGCCATCATCGGCACGATATAGGCGAAGCGGCCCAGGAGCATCGCGATGCCGAGAAGCACGTTGTAGAAGGGCGTGTTCGCGGTGAGGCCCGCGAATGCCGAACCGTTGTTCCCGGCTGCGGAAGAGAACGCGTAGAGGATCTCCGAATAGCCGTGCGGCCCTGCGTTCAGCGGTCCAGCGCGGCCAACATCGAGCGACGCGGCGATTGCGGTGAGCCCCAGAATCGCGACCGGCAAGATCAGGATCGCGAGAACCGAGAGCTTCATTTCCTTCGCGCCGATCTTCTTGCCCAGATATTCGGGTGTCCGGCCCACCATCAATCCGGCGACGAACACCGACAGGATCGCGAAAATCACCATGCCGTAGAGTCCCGAGCCGACGCCGCCGGGCAGCACTTCGCCGAGCTGGATCATGAACAGCGGGACCAGGCCGCCCAGGGGCGTGAAGCTGTCGTGCATTGCGTTGACCGAGCCGTTCGACGCGCCGGTGGTCGTTGCCGCCCAAACCGCGCTTGAGGCGACACCGAAGCGGACCTCTTTGCCCTCCATGTTGCCGGGCGCGCTTTCGACGCCGGCCGCCATGATAATCGGATTGCCAGAGGCTTCGGCCCAATAGGCGCCTGCTGTTCCGGCGATCACCAGCACAGCCATCACAGCGTAGAGCGCGTAGCCCTGGCGGCGGTCGTCGACCATGCGGCCGAACGTGAGTGCCAGCGCGAACGGCAGGGCTACGATGGCCCAGGTTTGGATGATGTTGGTCCAGGCGTTCGGATTCTCGAACGGATGCGCACTGTTGACGTTGAAGAACCCGCCGCCGTTCGTGCCGAGTTGCTTGATGGCGAGCTGCGACGCGACGGGGCCGAGTGCAATGGTTTGCTCGGCGCCTTCAAGTGTTGTGACTTTGACGTTAGCGAGAAGCGTTTGCGGAACGTCCAACAGAACGAATACGATCGCCACGACGATTGACAGCGGCAAAAGGACGTAAAGCGTGCCGCGGGTCAGGTCCACCCAGAAGTTTCCGAGATCGCGCGACTGCGACTTTGCAAAAGCGCGGGTCAATGCCAGCGCCAACGCGATGCCGACGGCGGCCGACACGAAATTCTGAACCGTGAGGCCCACCATCTGCGATAGGTGGCTCATCGTCGTCTCGCCGCCGTAGGACTGCCAGTTCGTGTTCGAGACGAAGCTGACGGCGGTGTTGAACGACAGGTCCGGCGAAATGGCACCGAGGCCGGCGGGGTTCAGCGGCAGGAAGTCCTGCAATCGCAAAGTCGCGTAGAGAAACAGAAACGAAACGAAGCTGAACGTCAGCATGGCGAGCGTATAGGCGCGCCAATCCTGACCGCGCGCCGCGTCGACGCCGGCGAGGCGATAAAAGCCCTGCTCCACAGGTCCCAACACCGGGTGCAGGAACGTGCGCTTGCCTTCGAACACGTTGGCCATGAATGCGCCAAGCGGCGGCGCGGTCAACGCAACCAGCGCAAAGATAAACCCGATTTGAATCCAGCCGATAAGGGTCATGATTGGTCCGTCAAAAATCTTCGGGCCGCAACAGTGCGTAGATCAGATAGCCGGCGATGATGAGCGCGACCGCCCCACCAAGAACGAAATCGAACATTGGGTGATCCCCGATTAGATGCGGCTGCAAAGCGCCACGTAAGCGACCATCGACGCGAAGCCCGCGACTGCAACGACCAGCATGAAGATGTCGGAACTGGGCACGAGCGCCTCCTCGAAGTGGCATTTGAAACCGCCCCCCAAGAGCTAGTTGGGTGCGTGCAATGTTTCGATGCCGAAGGCGCGGCGCGAATATAAGGAAGCCGTAAAGATCGATGACGCACTTACACGTTCTTTACATTTGCTCCGCACATTTCATATCGAACCACTGCGCACAGAGGTCTAAGTTGCGTTTCCGGAAAGGAGGCGCAGTCATGCGGACCCAACCGAAATCGCGGACCGAGCTCGACATGTTCTCGCACTGGGCGCTGGCCATATTGACGGCGACCGCGCTTCTGACCGCGGGTTACGCGATTATCCACGCTGCGGCACAACTCGATGAGACACGTACCCTGCTCAGCCGGAGTCTGCCTGGGAATTATCGCGATACGCTGAAAGCAATGTTGCTGTCGGCGGGCGTATCATGCGCCAAGGTTTGCAACATGACCGCGTCGACCGTCACCGCAGATGGTGTGAGATTCCGCGTGAGCTGCGGCATCGCGACGACCGGGGACGCTTGCACGACTTCGCAGGATTACTTACTCACGTTGGAGCCTTCGCCTATTCCAAGCCGCTAGGGCCATGAGAATCGCGACCTTCAACGTCAACAACATCAATTCGCGCCTGCCCAATCTGCTCGATTGGTTGGAGTGGACGCGTCCGGATGTCGTTGCGCTGCAGGAATTGAAGGCGGCCGACACGCAGTTTCCAAGACGCGAGATTGAAAAGGCTGGGTACCGGGCTGTTTGGCGCGGCGAGAAAACTTGGAACGGTGTTGCGATCTTGGCGCGCGGGTTTGAGCCTGTTGTCACCCGCACCGCTTTGCCGGGCGACGCGAAAGATACGCAGAGCCGTTATCTGGAAGCGGCGGTCAACGGCGTGTTGGTCGCGGCGCTCTATGCACCGAACGGTAATCCGCAGCCCGGGCCGAAGTTCACGTACAAGCTTGCGTGGATGGACAGGCTCGTCAAACACGCTGCCGGCCTTCTTGCCGAGGGCGTGCCGGTAGTGTTGGCCGGGGACTTCAATATCGTTCCGACCGATCGCGACATCTATGTGTCGAAGTCGGGTACCTATGCGAAGAACGCGCTGGTGCAGCCGCAGAGCCGCGAGCGGTTTGGCCGATTGCTTGCGCAGGGCTGGGTCGACGCGATCCGTACGCTGCATCCGGACGCGCCGATGTATACGTACTGGGATTATCTTCGAAACGCGTGGGCGCGAGACTCGGGATTGCGTATCGACCACTTCCTGTTGAGTCCGACGATGGCCGGGCGATTGGTGGCGGCGGGGGTCGATCGCGAGGAGCGCGCTAGGCCGCGCGCAAGCGACCATGCGCCTGCTTGGATCGAACTCAAGGGAGACGGAAAGATGCCGCGACGTGCTGCAAAAGCGCCTGCGAAGGCCCCTGCCACCGCGAAGCGGGCCGCGAGCGCACCGGCGAAGCCGAAGAAAGTCGCGGCGCGGCCGCTTCTGGTGATCGACGGCGATAACTTCGCGCATCGCTCGTATCACGCGCTGCCCAGTTCGATCATGCGCGCGGGGAAGAAGCCCGGTGGGGCGATCGTGGGCTTCGCCAATTTCCTGCTGCGCATCTACGCCGCGGAGCAGCCGCGCGCGGTACTGGTGGGCTGGGATACGTTGGATGCGTCCACGTATCGTCACGACGCTTATCCCGCCTATCAAAGCGGTCGCGAGTTCGACGACGCGCTGCTTGAGCAGTTGGCGCTATTGCCAGAGGTCGTTGCGGCATGCGGTTTCGCCAACGCGCGAGGCGCGGGCTTTGAGGCGGATGATTTTCTGGCGTCTGCGGTTGCTGCCGAGGAAAAGCGCGGCGGCGAGGCGCTGATTGCGAGCGGCGATCGCGACACGTTTCAGCTTGCCTCCGCGCACACCACGATCTTGTATCCAAAGCCCGGCGGCATAACGGAGCGGATGACACCGGCAGAGGTGCGCGAGCGCTACGGGGTTGAGCCCGCGCAGGTGCCCGACTTCATCGCGCTCCGCGGCGATCCGTCGGACAAGCTGCCCGGTGCGCGCGGCGTTGGTGAGAAGGGTGCGGCGAACCTCGTGCGGCAGTTTGGAAGTCTTGAGGCGATGTTGAAGGCTGGGCGCTTCCCGGAACAGGCCGATGACCTGCGCCTTTTCAAAAAAATCGCCACGATGAACCGCAAGGCGCCGTTACCACGACTTCCCGATCAGACACCGACGTGGGGCACGGCTGCGGCCTTGATGCGCAAGTGGGAACTGAACAACGTCGCCAAGCGGATGGAAGAGCTTGCGCGCGGGACTCAGGGTTAGGCGTTCCGATCTTATGCGCGAATTGGCCGTTGTGCTCTTTACGGCACTTTTGCTCTGGCGGAGAGCGTCTCTTCCAATCACAGCGGGCTTGCTGCACGTACTCGAAAGCGCGCTTAGCGAAGTCTATCAGAATGCACCCCTCGGATCGCAGATCGTGCCGTTCCCCGAGAGCCCGGACACGGACAACGAAGCTCTGTCGCGTGGGTTTCGTGGGCGTCGCGGTTCCGTGCTCTTGCGTGAGAGCGTGAACGTGACCGCAGCGGGTGGACCGACACCACAAACCGATTGGAGCCCGAACACAATCACGCCCGACCTGTCTCGGGCGATGACGGCTGACCACGTCGCG
>JANLXP010000340.1:0-5378 GCA_031365165.1 Alphaproteobacteria bacterium | reverse complement strand
GATCATCGCCGAATACGTCCGCATGGGAATAGACGCAGCGCCGATCGTCGCCTTCGGCACGAAAGAACTCAAAACCGCCTGCGGAAAGTGGCCCTCCGTCCCCGCAACGTCGCAGTAGAAGTGAGGCGCCAGCAGCTACCGAGCGCCGAACATTCCTCGGTGCAATGACGACATTTCAACTGTGAGAAGGGGTACACGCTGCGCATCTCGGCTGGTGGCAACGACATGTCGTCGATCGACGGACCGCGAGAACCTGCGTACGCAGCAGGAGCGCTGAGACAAACTCCGGGAACAAAAAAAATGGCGCGGGTCTTTGGGGGACGCTCGCGCCGAAAGTGAACCCACCCCGCGGTTATTTCAGGGGCAGGTAGAGCGGCGACGTTAGCAGAAGTGCTCGCGTGCGGTAGTTGCAGGGATGCAACGAACGCGAGGCGTGCCGCGGTTAGGCGAAGTAGCTCTCGCCGATATACTCGTTTAACTCCGTACCGCCGACTTGGACCAACCCCGACAAGAAAAAGGCACAAGTATTTTGGGGGCCTCGCGTCTAGTGAAGCCACCCGCAATTGGGCACGGCCATCCGGACGTGCAACGGCTCTTCGACGAGCACCGTGATGGTGGAAGCTGCGAACATTTCGAAGTAGCGGCTTCTCAGCCGGCGCAATCGCACTGAACGGCTTTTCGCCACGCTTGATCGCGCCTACCTATTCGGCATCTATCGCCTGTACGAATAGACGGGGCAGTACGTTCGGTGCCGGCGCTCGCACAACGATGTCAAATTGTAGCCCTTGAGCGACCCACTGATCACCATTTTTGTAAATCACAACTTCAATGAAAAGTTCGTCCATGGCCTTGTCCTTTGGCATGTGCCTGGCGCTTGCGGCGCTTACCTCGGGGCGTGAGCGGGGCGGCGTTATTCGGTCCAGCGACACCGATGATGGCCGACGAGGTCAGGCGTAAAAACGGCGCGAGCTCCCGGGAGAACTCGCGCCGCCAATGCAAACCGACCACCCATCAGGGGGGAGAGGATGATCGGCAGTTAGGTAACTCCGCTAACGCCGGTTTGGACCAGAACCCACAAAAAGAAATAGCCCAGGCGGAGGACAGTCGAGCGTTTTTTGGATCCTTTGCCGCCCGTTCGCTCCAAAGCTTCGGGCCCGCCGCTCCTTATAAAAATCTACGCGGCACGCCACCACGTTTGCGCGCTTCATTTACGTCCGGGGGTGCCGACGCCTCTGAAGATTAGGCTCAAAGCAAACAAGACCGCAAAGATGAAAAATATGATCTGTGCGATTCCGGCTGAAGCCGACGCGATAATGCCAAAGCTAAACAATCCGGTGATGACGGCAATTTGCGCGAGGCTGATCCGGCCGCAGCCACCCCACAGCGCAGGCCCGATTAGCCGGGACGATGGTCTCCGGCGCAGGCGGTCGATAGCGTCACTTCGAGCACTTGTTGAGATTGAAGAGGTCACGGCGTCGAGATCGCCATCATCACCCGTCATGGCCGCTGTAGCAGCCGTACGAATTATCGCAACCTACCGAGCCGGATGCTGGCATTTGCGCCGGGGCCAACTTCGACGGCGCGCATAGCAGTGGACAGGGAACCGGCCGCCAAGTTTGGCGTTACGCTGGGTTGGATGATAAACAGGGGAAGAGATGGCTGGCGAGCTTATCCCAGCGGGGTTGGATGTACCCGGGAATTGCCCTCCCATGACAATGACAACCGCCGAGCGCCTGGCTTTGGCACTCAGTGCGGCGGATTTGGGAATTTGGCAGTGGGACATCGCCACCAACAAATTTGATTACTCGACCCGAGCAAAAACCATCTGCGGCTTCGAGCCAGGCGAAGACATAACCTACGAGCGGGTCGCTGCCGTCACGCACCCCGATGATTTCCCTCACACTTCCGGTCAGGCCAAGAGGGCGCTCGATCCGATGATTCGAGATCGCTCGCCTTATGAATATCGCATCGTTCGCCCGGATGGCGCTGTGCGATGGGTTGTCGCTCATGGCTACGCGGTGTTCGATGAAAGCAAGACGCCACCCGTCGCGCTGCAGTACATCGGCACAATTCAGGACATCACGGACCGTAAGGCTGCGCAGGAAGCGGAGTTGGCGAACGCCCAAAAACTTCGGCTGGCGATGGATGCGGCAAGGCTCGCAGTTTGGAGCCTGGACATGCGAACTGGTGAGGTCGCGCCGTCGGGGCAACTCAATCAATTGTTCGGATTTCCTCAGGAGGCGCGTCCAACGCTGGAAGAACTTCGTAGCCGCTCTGACCCGAAAGATCTGGAGACACTAAGCACCCGAGGGTCACTGGCGCTCGAGCGCCGAGAGCGCGGTTTCGACGGCAATGCCGCCTTGCGCTTGCCAGATGGCGGTCGTCGATGGGTAACGCTGCGCTGCGAATATCAATACGATAAGACGGGGGCGCCGGAGCGTGCCGTCGGTGTTGTCATCGACGTTACCGAAGAGCGCATGGCACAGCAGGCGTTGCGTGAAAGCGATGCGCGCTTCCGGGAAGCCGCAGATTCCGCCCCCGCGCCGGTTTGGATGACCAATCGTGCGGGTCAAATTGAGTTCGTGAACCAGGCGATGGCTCTCTTTGCAGGGGTGGACCCGTCCGAACTCATGGGCGACGCCTGGCTACGTTCCGTTCATCCCGAGGACGTACCTGTCGTTGGCGCTCGGCGCGCGGAAGCGTGGGCGAACGGCCACCAGGCCTATCGCGTCGAAGCCCGCTTTCGTAGGGCGGACGGGGCATGGCGGTGGATGGAAGTAAGTTCGAAGCCGCGACGGGACGGGGCAGGCGAGTTCCATGGTTACGTGGGCCTCGCGATCGACAAGACAGATGAGAAGGAGACACTGGCGACGCTCCGGCAAAGCGAGTCGCGTCTGCTGTTTCTCGATCAGATCGGTCGCGCAATGCGGGACGTTAGTGAACCGGACGTCATCATGACGATAGTGACGCGTTTAACAGCCGAACATCTCAATGGTGCGGTCTGCGCTTACGCCGATATGGATCCCGACGAAGACGGTTTCACTATTCGCGGTGACTACGCCGTACCCGGAGCAGCCAGCATCCGAGGACATTACAGTTTACGTGACTTCGGCGCACGCGCGGTCTCAGAACTCCGGGCAGGGCGACCGCTGATCAGTCATGACAACGCGAAAGAATCTCAACTTTTTCTTCAGCTAGGCTTGCATGCAACGATCTGCATGCCCCTCATAAAAAATGGCAAGTTGACGGCACTGATGGCCATACACAATGGGTCGCCGCGCACGTGGCATGAAGATGAACTGGCGCTGCTTTATGAAGTAACGGATCGCTGTTGGGCGCACATCGAGCGGGTGCGCTCGGAAGCCCATGTGCGCGAGCTGCTTTCCCAATCACAGGAAAAGCTTGACGCCGCGGTGGCCGAACGCATCGCGACGTTGAAACAAAATGAGCAGCGCATGCGGACGATCTTCGAAACGTCGCACCAAAATCAAGGATTGCTCACGCCCGAAGGCAGACTTATTTATGCCAACAAGACAGCCCTGGACAGCATCGAGAGCGATCTTGAGGACGTTCTCGGTAAGGAGTTTTGGGACACGCCATGGTTTGCCGGTACGCCCGGCGCGCCGGAAGCCGTGCGTACGGCCGTGCTGAAAGCTGCCGGGGGCAGCATTGCAACAGCTGACTTATCTCTCGTGCTGCCGACAGGACATCGCAGGTATGAGTTTTCGATGCGACCGGTTTTCGATGAAGGTGGGACGGTGGTTGCCCTGGTGCCGGAGGCGGTCGAAACGACAGCCCGGGTGAAGGCGGAAGATGCTTTGCGTCAAGCGCAGAAAATGGAGGCGATGGGGCAGCTTACTGGGGGCGTGGCTCATGACTTCAATAACCTGCTGATGGTCATCTCGGGTGGTCTGTCGATCCTTGATCGGCGAGAAGATCCTGAACACCGCGCAATGATAGTAGCGCGAATGCGAGAGGCGGTGGAGCGGGGAAGCAATTTGACCCGACAATTACTGGCGTTCGCGCGGCGCCAGGAACTGAATCCGGAAGTCATCGATTTTGCGGAATACGCAACCAGCCTGCGGGAGCTGCTTGATCGCAGCCTCGGCCCGAACGTACGGGTCGCGATTGATATCGGCGAAGATCTAGCGCCCATTTACGCGGATCAAACGGGCGTTCAACTCGCCATCCTAAATCTTGCCGTCAACGCGCGCGATGCAATGGTGGACGGGGGTGTCGTCACAATAAGCGCGAAGAACGGTTCGCCCTCAAACCCCGACGCGCCGTGCGTGACTATTGCCGTCTCCGACACCGGCACTGGAATGACGCCCGCTGTGCAAAAGCGGATTTTCGAACCTTTCTTTACCACCAAGGACACCGGAAAAGGCTCGGGGCTGGGGCTGTCACAAGTGCATGGCTTTGCTGAGCAGTCCGGGGGCCAAATCGAAGTCCGCTCGAAACCTGGCGCCGGTACTACTATGATGTTGGTTCTTCCACGCAGCGACGAAGTTTCAAGAACCTCGCCGAAGCCTGCTATCCGAGCCGCGAAGCGTCAGCCGCGCACGCAGGGCAATGTTCTTCTCGTTGAAGACGACGACGAAGTTGCGGCGTTGACGGGTGAGATGCTGGAAATACTAGGTTGGTCCGTAACGCGCGTCGGCGGTGCCGCTGCCGCCCTTGGCGCGCTTTCGAACGGACGAGAAATCGATCTCGTATTCTCCGACGTAATGATGCCGGGCGGTATGAGCGGGCTCGACCTCGCTCGCGAGATTCGCAACCGTCGTCCGGATCTGCGGGTGGTCCTGGCAAGCGGATATGCGGAAGCGGTCAAGCGCGATGCCGATGAGGCTTTAATTCCACTTTTGCCAAAGCCATTCGACCTTGACTCCCTCGCTGCGATCATCGCCTACACACGCTGACTAGTATTGACCGCGGCATTGCCGTCGCGGATCCGCCCCAGCCAACTATCCACGACAGAGGCCGACATCAGCTAACTTTGAACCGTACTGCCCAAAAAAATGGCGCGGGACCTTTGGGGGACGCTCGCGCCGAAAGTAAACCCACCCCGCGGTTATTTGAGGGGCAGGCAGAACAGTTACGTTAGCAGAATTACCCGCGTACGGTAGTTGCCCGAATGCAACGAATGACGGCCACGCCGCCCGCGAGTTTCGCGAGACGCTCCTGCAACTTCTCTTTGTCGTAGTCCGAGGTCGTGTCCTCGATCTGAGCCTTGATTTGGCAGACACGTGTCCTTTGGCATGTGCCGGGCTCATGCGGCGTTTACCTCGGGGCGTGAGCGGGGTGGCGTTATCGGTCCAGCGACACCGATGATGGCCGACGAGGTAAGGGGTAAAAACGGCGCGAGCTCCCGGGAGAAC
>JANLXP010000067.1:0-7044 GCA_031365165.1 Alphaproteobacteria bacterium | reverse complement strand
GACGGGTTGCTGCCGGAAATCTGCGAGCGCAATGACCATCCGTGGTTCATCGGCGTGCAGTACCACCCTGAGCTAAAGTCGCGTCCGTTCGAGCCGCACCCGCTGTTTGCGAGCTTCGTTGCGGCGGCCGTTACGCAGAGCCGGTTGGTTTGAGCGAAGACACGCCGCCACCACTGCCCAAATCCGCGGGTAAGACGCGGGGCCTGCTCTCGGCCGCCTTCTCGCAGCACTTTCACGCGATCCTCGTCGGCGTTTTTACGCTGGCGTCGTCTGTGATCTCAGCGCTGCTCGGCTACTACTTCGCGCACGAAGATCGACGCAGCATGATGGCGCTTGAGTACGACAAGCTTCGCGCCGAGCACACGCTTGAGATTGCGAAGAGTTTGACCGGCGCTGAGGCGTCGATGATCCAGATGAACGTCGCCGGTTCCACCGCGGCGGCGACGTACTGCGACGTGGCCAATCGGCTAGCCGCGCTGAAGACGGACTTGGCGAAGGTCAAGCCGGTGACGCCGGTGCACGGGACGCTGAACGAGGTCTTGGCCGGGCTCGATGCTCAGATCCAGGCTGCACGCGCGCCGGAGAATGTGCGGCAAGACCTCTTCGCGAGGCTGAAAGCGAT
The DNA here is from genome assembly GCA_031365165.1 of Alphaproteobacteria bacterium. Taxonomy (GTDB): domain Bacteria; phylum Pseudomonadota; class Alphaproteobacteria; order Micropepsales; family Micropepsaceae; genus SZUA-430. The sequence goes on along the minus strand of JANLXP010000067.1, from coordinate 6,422 downwards.
GAAGTCCGACCATGCGGACATGGACAAACTCATCCTCGACAGTTGGAAGCGGAACGACGAGACCCGGGAAAGGCTGACCGGCGACACGTCGGCGACGTTGCGCGTCTATCACCGCGATCGCACGGATCGATTCATGCAGATGATGCTGGTGTTCTTCGAAGTCGATCGGGCGATGCGTACGCTCGTGCTCGAAAACCCCGACTGCAATTTGAAGCCGAAGTGGGATGCGCTCGGCGGCCGGGTTGCTGAGTGGAACAAGGACGCGACCTTGTTTTCCGAATCGCTTGGGATCGCGCTGAAGCCCGAATAGGGGCTACTTGCGGACCGCCTCGTGCAGTGCCTTCAACGTGGAAAGCAAGCCCGCAGCGCCGCTGAGCGGCAAACAGCTTGGCGCATCGCAGAGCGCTTTGTCCGGCTCTGGGTGGAATTCCAGGAAGACGCCATCCGCGCCTGCCGCGACCGCTGCTTTGGCGATGATTGGAACGCCTTCGCGGCGGCCGCCGGTGGAGCCGCCGTTCGTGCGTGGGTCGGCGCCGGGGAGTTGGACGGCATGCGTCGCGTCGATCGTGACGGGCACGCCCAGACGCTGCATCTCGCCGATGGCCAGCATGTCGACGACCAGGTTGTTGTAGCCGAACGACGAACCGCGTTCGCAAAGCACGATGTCGAGTTTCGGCGCGACTTCGCGGGTCTTCGTGATGATGTTCTTGCAGTCCCATGGCGCCAGGAACTGCGCCTTCTTGACGTGCAGCCAGCCGCCCGCTGCCTCCGTCGCGCGCGCCGCGGCGACGACGAGGTCTGTTTGGCGGACGAGGAACGCCGGGATTTGCACAAGGTCTGCAACCGCCGCCACGGGTCCGGCTTGGTCGATTTCGTGGAGGTCGGTCGCAATCGGCACGTTCAGTTGGCGCTTCACTTCCGCCAGCATCGCGAGACCGTCTTTCAAGCCGGGGCCTCGGTAGCTTGTGATCGAGGAGCGGTTCGCTTTGTCGAAGCTTGCTTTGAAGACGTAGGGCAGGCCGAGCTTCGCAGTCGCCTCTTTGAGTTGGCGGCCGACGGTGAGCGCGAGATCGAGGCTCTCGAGTACGTTGATGCCTGCGATCACGAACAGCGGTTGGCCCGCGCCGATCGCAATATTCCAACGCTTCAGATGAACGACGGCCATGGGCCACTCCGGACTAGCAGGGCGGCATGGGTAGCATTTGCGCTGCTGCCCACGCTAGTCCGGGAAATGGTTTAGATTGCGCCGTTCACGAGGGCCATGACGGCGCCTACGATGGCGCCGAGCAGCAGCAAAAGGGTCGCGATCCCTTGCACCATAAAGCCCATGGAGCGCTTGCCCGCTTCGGCAATGTAGCCTTCCATGTACATGAAGCGGCCGATGATCCAGACGACGCCGATTGCGGCGACGATGCGCGGATCCCAATAGCCGCCGGCGATCCACAGTGCCGGCAAGAAGATCGGCAGCCATTCGAGCGTGTTCATCTGTACACGGAAGACGCGTTCGAAATCGGGATGCCCGGTTGTGGCGGGTGCTGGAATGCTGTGTTTGCCGCGGGCGGCGCCGATGCGCATCCCCATGTAAAAATAGAGCAGCAACGCTGCGACGGTGACGAGAACGATCCAAGGCGACATTGATTTCTCCCCTCAATATGTGGCCACCCCGACGCACAAGGGCGACTCAACAGCCCACAGGCTAAACAGTGCAGGGTGAAAGAGAAGGGTGGGCTTTCGCGAACGCAGCGCATTCGCTATGACGCCCGCAAACGTTAAGGACCAAAACTGCCCATGACAGCCATCATCGACATTCGCGGACGCGAGATACTGGATAGCCGCGGCAATCCGACCGTGGAGGTCGACGTCGAGCTTGAGGGCGGAATCGTCGGCCGTGCGGCCGTGCCGTCGGGCGCATCGACGGGTGCGCACGAGGCGGTCGAAAAGCGCGACGGCGGCAAACGCTATGGCGGTAAGGGCGTCGAGCAGGCGGTCGCCTCCATCAACGGCGAGATTTTCGACACGCTGTCGGGCATGGAAGTGGAGGCGCAGCTGCACATCGATCGCACGCTGATCGATCTCGACGGCACGCCGAACAAGGGGCGCTTGGGCGCGAACGCGACGCTAGGTGTGTCGCTCGCGGTTGCGCATGCGGCAGCGAAGGCGCGCGGGCAGTTGTTGTTCCGGTACGTCGGTGGTGCGAAGGCGCATGTGTTGCCGGTGCCGTTCATGAACATCATCAACGGCGGTATGCACGCTGACAATCCGATCGACTTTCAGGAGTTTATGATCCTGCCCGTCGGTGCGCCGACGTTTCGCGAAGCCTTGCGGATGGGGACTGAGGTCTTTCATGCGCTGAAGAAGGCGCTGAAGGATGCGGGCCACAATACGAATGTCGGCGATGAAGGCGGGTTCGCGCCGAACCTGAAATCGGCGGACGAGGCGTTGTCGTTCGTCATGCGGGCGATCGAGGCGGCAGGCTACAAGCCCGGCGAGCATGTGAAGCTGGCGCTCGATCCGGCGTCGACCGAATTTTTCAAGGACGGAATCTATGATTTAGCGGGGGAGGGCAAGAAGCTCGATTCCGGTGCCATGGCACGGTTCTACGAGGACCTGTGCAAGCGCTATCCGATCGTCTCCATCGAGGACGGCATGGCGGAGGACGATTGGGCGGGTTGGAAGACGCTGACCGATCTCATCGGGAAGAAGGTCCAGTTGGTGGGTGACGATTTGTTCGTGACGAACCCGACGCGGCTGCGCGAAGGGATCGCAAAGGGTGTCGCGAATGCAATCCTGATCAAGGTGAACCAGATCGGCACGCTGTCGGAGACGCTAGACGCGGTCGAGGTCGCGCATAAGGCCGGCTACAAAGCAGTGATGTCGCATCGCTCGGGCGAGACTGAGGACACGACGATTGCGGATCTTGCCGTCGCGACGAATTGCGGGCGCATCAAGACGGGTTCCGCTTCGCGGTCGGACCGGCTGGCCAAGTACAATCAATTGCTGCGCATCGAAGAGGCACTTGGGCCGAGCGCGGTTTACGCGCAGCTTTGATGTCGGGCGACCAGAAAGCTCTGGAAGCGAAGGCGCGCGCTGGCGACGTCGCGGCGCAGTTCGAGCTTGCGATCACGCTGGACCGCGCCGGGAACCGGCTTGTTGCCACGTCGTGGTTGGAGGCTGCTGCCGGCAACGGTCATGTGGAGGCGTTGGCGCTGCTTGCGGTGCGCGACTTGCAGGGTTTGGAGACGGCACCCAACGTTTCGCGTGCGCGTGAGCGGCTGGAGCGTGGCGTCGAGCTTGGTGGGAACACACCGCGGCGACTGCTTGCGACGCTGACGGCGACAGGTGCGTTGACGGCTCCCGACTGGCGGCGTGCGGTGCGGCTCACCATCGATGCGGCGCGAGCCGGCGATTGGCAGGCGTTACGGCATCTGGCGTTGCTGGTCGAGATGGCAGCGCCAGGTTCGCCGATTGCCGAAGATTTGTTGCTGCGCGCCGGGTTGCTGGGCGACGGGTTGTCGGGGTTCGCGATCCTGCGGCGTCAGACCTTGCTTGGGCGAACGCTTGCGCCGGAGCGGGCGTTCCGCGCTTGGCGCGAGGGGATGCAGAAGATCGGCCATCCGCTCGCAGGCTCGGTGGCATCTGCGACGGCAGGCGACGCAGCGCCGAAGCTGCCGGAGGGGCAACCGGATTTCGATGCGATCGCGGTGTTGCTCGCGGAGCCGCCGGGTCTCGATCTTTCGAAGCCAACAGCGGTCAGCGAGCAGCCGTTTGTTCGCCGGTTCGACAAGCTGCTGACGGTCGAGGAGTGCGAGTACATCGTGGGTCTGTCCTCGCGCTTGCTCGCGCCCGCGAGCGTCGTTGACGGTGTGGGGCAGGGTAAGCAGAGCGGCTTGCGCACGAACAGCGTTGCGGTGTTTTGGCCGGTGCAGCAGGACATCGTGTTGCACGCGATCGATCTGCGGCTCGGCAAGGCCGCGGGATTGCCGTTCGGGAACGGCGAGATGATGAACATCTTGATGTACAAACCCGGCGAAGAATACCGCGCGCATTTCGATTTCTTCGCGCCCGAGATTGCGGCCGTCGATCTGAGCGGTCAGCGTATTCGAACGCTGTTGGTTTATTTGAACACCGGTTACGACGGCGGCGAGACGCAGTTCGTGAGCGCGAACATGAAGCTCAAAGGCGAACCGGGCGATGCGGTTCTGTTCCACAACTGCAATGCTGCAACCGGGGCGCCCGATCGCGCGACGCTGCACGCGGGGCTTCCGGTGACGAGCGGTCAGAAATGGCTGCTCTCGAAGTGGTATCGCGAAAAGACATTTGTGAGCTGATCGCGGGTTAATGGCGCTTAACGCAAAAGCGCTTGCCGCACCCCCATCGATATGATTCGATTCAACCGATGAACGAACACGCGACAGCGGCGCCGCGGTCGACGCGAGGGTTGGGCTTTACGCTCGCCATTCTCGCGCTCGTCATTTATTTCGGCTACTTCGCGATTTACGGAAAGCACGGGCTCGTCAATTGGGTTCGGTTGCAGGAAGAAGTTTCGTTGAAGCAGGCGGAACTTGACCGCACGAAGGCTGAGCGGGCGGCACTCGAACACAGGGTGCGGTTGCTGCGCCCCGAGAGCGTCGATCCGGACCTTCTGGAAGAGCAGGCACGCGCGCGGCTGGGGCTGACCCAGGGCGACGAAGTCGTGATCTTGAAGGATAAGCGATAGCCTGTTGCAGCGCAGCACGGGGCTGTGCTTGCGCCCTTGGGGGTGCGGACGCTACAGCATCGCTCCAGACCTCAAGAGGTATCCCGACGAATGGCGAAAGCCGACACGGCCAGCCGCGCCGCAGCCCCGCCACGGCCTCAGCCTGGCAAAGACGAACTCTTTCGCTACTACCGCGAAATGCTGCTGATCCGGCGCTTTGAGGAGAAGGCGGGACAGCTTTACGGCATGGGGCTCATCGGCGGGTTCTGCCACCTCTATATCGGCCAGGAAGCCGTCGTCGTGGGCATGCAGGCCGCTATCGGCGAGGGCGACCAGGTGATCACCGCCTATCGCGACCATGGGCACATGCTGGCGTGCGGGATGGATCCGGCCGGCGTCATGGCGGAACTCACGGGGCGCAGCGGCGGCTACTCGAAGGGCAAGGGCGGCTCGATGCATATGTTCAGCCGCGAGAAGAATTTCTTCGGTGGCCACGGCATCGTCGGCGCGCAGATACCGCTGGGTACGGGCCTCGCGTTTTCGAACAAGTACAAGGGCACGGATCGCGTCTGTCTCACCTACTTCGGCGATGGTGCAGCGAACCAGGGCCAGGTGTTCGAGAGTTTCAATATGGCGGAGCTTTGGAAGCTGCCCGTCGTCTACGTGATCGAGAACAATCAATACGCCATGGGTACGTCGCTCGCGCGCGCCAGTGCCGAGACGCATCTCCATCGCCGCGGTGCATCGTTCAATATTCCGGGCGAAGAAGTCGACGGGATGGACGTGACCGCGGTCCGTGAGGCAGGCGAGCGCGCCGTGAAGTGGTGCCGCGAAGGCAAAGGTCCGATGATCCTGGAGATGAAGACCTATCGCTATCGCGGGCATTCGATGTCTGACCCGGCCAAATACCGCACGCGCGAGGAAGTTGATCACGTGCGCGAGACGGCAGACCCGATCGATCACGTGCGCAAGATGCTGCTCGACGGCAAGCACGCTGGCGAAGACGAATTGAAAGAGATCGACAAAGAGATCCGCGTGGTGGTCAACCATGCGGCCGAGTTTGCGCAGTCATCGCCGGAGCCCGATCCGTCGGAGCTTTGGACGGACATCATTCACTAGACGCGGGGATCAAAGGAGCAAGCGCATGAGAACTTCGATCCTCACAGGTGTTGTGCTGGCGTTCGCCGTGCTGCCGGCTCCGCTGGCAGCCAAGCCACCCGTCGTGCCGCCGGTGTTGGTTGCGAAGGCGCCGAACTTGGTTCCGATCGCCTCGCGCATGACGAAGGGTACAATTTCGGTGCGCAACACGGGCACGGTGGCGGCGGGGCCGTTCAAGGTGACCGTCGAGTGCAAGACCAGTTGCGCGGAACCGTCGGCGGTGGACGTTGCGCCGTACACGGACGCTGCCTTTCCGAATAAGCTGACCGTGTCGGTGCCGGGCTTGTCGCCGGGGCACGTCTACAATCATAAGATCGCTTTCTGGGACGCTCTGGTTTGGCGTTCGGGAAACTACGAATTCACTGTCGTGGCTGATGCCGCGAACACGGTTGCTGAGACGAACGAGGCCGACAACAGCGGCGGCACGGTATTTGGTGTGCCGTAAGACCTGAACTTTGAGGGGAGCAAATCTATGTCGATAGAACTGACGATGTTGGCGCTGAGTGTAGCGCTGCTGTTCGTGTTGGTGATCATCCAAGCGGCGGCCGGTACGCAGGCGCAGGGCCTT
>JANLXP010000251.1:0-1354 GCA_031365165.1 Alphaproteobacteria bacterium | reverse complement strand
CCGGGCAGGCCGATGCCGGAGATGCGGCTCGGCATGCCTGGCAGGATTTCGGCGACCATCGAGCGCGAGAGGCCGACGGCTTCGAAATTGTAGGCGCCGCGGTAGGACGAGATGACGGAGATGCCCATCTTCGAGATGATCTTCAGCAGGCCCGCGCTCACGCTGTCGAGGTAGCGCTTCACGCATTCGCCAAGCGTGCGCTTGCCGAACAGGCCGCGTGCGTGGCGATCGGCGATGCATTCCTGCGCGAGGTAAGCGTTCACCGTCGTCGCGCCCACACCGATCAGAACGGCGAAGTAGTGCGTGTCCATGCACTCGGCCGAGCGGACGTTCAGCGACGTGAACGTGCGGTAGCCGGTCTTCACCAGATGCGAATGCACGGCGCCGACGGCCAGGATCATCGGGATGGGTGCGACCGCCTCGCCGATGCGTTCGTCGGTCAGGATGAGGTGCGAGTAGCCCGACGCGACGGCGTCTTCGGCTTGCTTGCAGATGTGGGCGAGCGCGTCCTTGATGTCGCCGTCGCCGGCATCGAACACGCAGTCGATCTCGAAGAACTTGCCGACCAGGTGCTCCTTCATCCGGATGTACATGCCGGTGGAGATGATCGGGCTTTCCAGCGTGAAGACGTCGGCTTGCGTCGCGTCTTGCGCCAGCACGTTGCCGAGGTTGCGGAAGCGCGTGCGCAGGCTCATCACGCGGTCTTCGCGCAACAAGTCGATCGGCGGGTTCGTGACCTGGCTGAAGTTCTGGCGGAAGTAGTGCGAGAGCGGGCGGTATTGTTGCGACAGCACGGCGAGCGGCGCGTCGTCGCCCATGGAGCCCACGGGTTCCTTGCCGTCTTCGACCATCGGATGGAGGATCATCTCCAGATCTTCGAGCGAGATCGCGGCTGCCAGTTGGCGACGGCGGAGTTCGCCCTTCTCCGCGAACATCAACGGTTCCGGCCCCGGGCCGATGATGGGTTCGAGGTCGACGATGTTCTTCGTCCACTCTTCGTAAGGATGTTCCTTCGCGAGTTCGTCTTTGATGGCGCGGTCGTCGAAGAACTGTCCGCGCTGCAAGTCCACGCCGATCATCTGGCCGGGACCGACCCTGCCCTTCTTCACGATCTTGCGTTCGTCGAGCACGACCATGCCGGTCTCGGAGCCCACAAACAGCGTGCCGTCGTCGGTCAGCGTGTAGCGGAGCGGGCGCAGGCCGTTGCGGTCGAGGCCTGCGATTACCCAGCGGCCGTCGGTGGCGGCGATTGCTGCCGGTCCGTCCCACGGCTCCATCACCGCGTTCGAATATTGGTACATCGCGCGGTGTGCCGGCGGGGTCGTGTCCTTCTTCGACCAGGCTTCGGGGATCA
>JANLXP010000205.1:0-1874 GCA_031365165.1 Alphaproteobacteria bacterium | reverse complement strand
CGTGCGTCGGGGAGCGCGCGGCTCACGATCACGCTCATCGCGTAATCGAGATACGAACGCTTCATCTCATCTTCGATCGAGATCGGGTGAATCTCGCCGCCTGGCGTGCCAGATGAACCGGCCGCCGGCTTGTCGTTTTTGGAGCCGGACAAGGGTGGTTTTTCAATAGGGTTGGAACGTGGCCGGACCATAGCGGGTCGGCTCTCCCGCGCCTAGCAAATTCACCTAAAAAATCGAGCCAAATACCCGCAGAAACCGGCCGTTTTCCGCAGAGGTCTTCCAGGTCGCATTGCTCCCCAGATTTGGCCCGTCTCAGAGGGCATAATCTGGCTCCCGTAGCGGGCCAAATTTGACCCCGAAATGGGGTTGCTTGACAGCGGCATCTAGTTCGACAAATATCTAATTAGATGCTGATGGAAGTAGCTATGACCGACGCCCTGCCCTCGTCCGACCTTCTCATGTTCTTCAAAGCGCTCGCGCACGAGAGCCGGCTCAAGCTGGTCGGGTTGCTGACCGAGCGCGAGCGGAGTGTGCAGGAGCTTGCGTCGTTGGTGGCGCTGAAGGAGCCGACCGTCTCGCATCATCTGGCGATGCTGAAGGAAGCGGGTCTTGTGAGTTTGCGTCAGGATGGAAACACGCATTGGTATGCGCTTGAAACGAAGACCCTGGCGCTGCGTGCAAAGACGATGCTGATGAAGGAGAAGCTCGCAGAGTTGGCCGTCGCGGGTGCTTCCGAAGATAAGGCCGTGCTCAACTACCTGACGCCTGATGGACGCTTGAAGGCGTTTCCGGCGACGCCGAAAAAGCGGCGGCCCATCCTCGCGTGGCTCGCGCGCCACTTCGAAGAGGGGCGAAACTATAGCGAGGCCGAGGTCAACGCGACGATCGAACGGCGCCACCACGACCGCGAAACCTTCCGGCGTGAAATGGTCGGCCACAAGATGCTCGCGCGTAAGGGCGGCACGTATTGGCGGTTGCCGGAGGCGGAGTGGGTCGGCTAATCCGCCAGGCAGGCTGGCGGCGCGGGTTCCTGCAGCATTTGGCGCGCTGTCGCGGTGACCTCTGCGATGGCGCTTTCGTCGAGGACGATCCCCATGTGGTCGGTGTTCGGAACGACGCTGACTTTGACGAGGGGTTGAAGCCCCGCGAAGATCTGCGTGTACATGCTGGCGTCAAATAACTCATCCGACGCTCCAATCATCACCCGCGTTGGGCGGTCGATCGATTTGATCTCGTCATGCCAGCGCACAAGGTCCAGCCCGAAGTTGCGTTGCAAGCGCCAGGAATAAGTCGCTGTCCGGTTCGGTGCGTTCGCTTCCAATGCAAACGCTACCACCGGCAGATTGTCGAACCCCGTAATGCCGATGCGGTCGACGATCGAGAGCGCAATCATGCGTGGTACGCCCGCTGCGGCCCAACCGGCATCGGGCCGGTTCGACGGCGCGGCGTAGTTGAGATAGGGGGACAGCGCCAAATAGCCGTCGAACGCGCAGCCGCGCGGACTGCCCGCAATCCGCAACACGAATCCACCGCCGGAAGAATGGCCGACGAGCAACCGCCGCTCTTTCGGAAATTGTTGCGCCACCACTTTCGCAAGGTCGGACATGTCGTCGTCGAGTTGGCCCACATAGGCGATGTCGCCGTGCGGTCCGCTTGCGCCATGGCCACGCGCGTCGATTGCAAGCGCCGTGATGCCTGCGGCGGAGAACGCCTTCGCCAAACTGTGCACCGCCGCATTTGACCCTGACGAGCCATGCACGAGAACCGCGACGCCGCCGCCCGCGGTACCGGGATAGCGGCGGAACGCAAGCGCCGCGCCATCGCGCGCCTTGAAGGTTTCACTTGCCGGTTGGTCGGCGAGGCGGGCCGCAATG
>JANLXP010000169.1:0-1338 GCA_031365165.1 Alphaproteobacteria bacterium | reverse complement strand
TGTCCGAACCCGTCATCCTGGTCGAGAAGCACGGCGAGGCCGCGTTGGTTACCTTAAACCGGCCGCAGTCGATGAACGCCCTGTCGCGGGAATTGCGCGGTCTGATCGCGGAGACGTTCGACAAGCTTGAGGCGGATCCCGGAACGCGGGTTGTCGTTTTGACGGGTGCGGGCAAAGCGTTTTGCGCGGGGCTCGATCTCAAAGAGTTGGGCAGCGGATCGAGCAGTGTGCAGGGTTCGGTCGACACGCGCGATCCCGTGACATCGATGGGGCGCTTCTCGGGGCCGATCATTGGCGCGATCAACGGCGTTGCGATCACGGGCGGATTTGAGGTGGCGCTTGCGTGCGATGTGCTGCTTTGCTCCAGCGAGGCGCGGTTTGCCGATACGCACGGACGCGTTGGGATCATGCCGGGCTGGGGTTTGTCGCAGCGGCTGTCGCGCACTATCGGCATCTATCGCGCGAAGGAGCTGTCGCTGACCGGCAATTTCTTGAGCGCGCAGCAGGCCTTGGATTGGGGCTTGGCCAACCGCGTGGTGGCGCCGGCCGAGTTGATCCCGGCGAGCTTGAAGCTTGCGCAAGATATGCTCTCGCTCGAGCCGCGGTGTCTGGCGGCCTACAAGAAGATCATCGACGACGGGTACGCGCAGCCGTTCGGCGAGGCGATGTCGACGGAGCGGCGGATGTCGTCGGCCGCCAACAAGGCGGTAAGCGCCTCAGATATCGAAGCGCGGCGCGAGGCGGTGCGGGCACGCGGACAGACGCAGAAGGCGTAAGCCTTCAGTCCATCAGGTTTTGCGTCAGGTAGATGTAGTGCTTCGCCCAGCGCGCGGCGTTCATCGCGGGATCGGCGTCGTTCGAGTGTCCGCCGAACGTGTTCTCATAATAGACGTAGGACACGCCCAACTCCGACAGCTTGGCCGCGTATTTGCGGGCGTGGCCGGGATGGACGCGGTCGTCCTCCGTGTTGGTCGTGATGTAGGGCTCGGGGTACTTCGTGCCGGGCTTTAGTTTTTGGTACGCGGAATAGTCCGCGATGAAGGCGCGGTCGCCGGGAACGTCGGGATTGCCGTACTCGCTGACCCATGAGGCGCCGGCCGAAAGCTTGTGATAGCGCAGCATGTCGACGAGCGGGCTTTCGACGACGACGGCGTTGAAGAGGTCGGGGCGTTGCGTCATCTCAACCGTCATCAGCACGCCGCCGTTCGAACGGCCGTAGATGCCGAGGTGGCGCGGGCTCGTGACCTTCTTGGCGATCAGGTCTTCGGCGACGGCCGCGAAGTCGTCGAACGCGCGCTGACGATGTTCGCGCAGCGCCGATTGGTGCCACGCCGGGCC
>JANLXP010000143.1:0-6411 GCA_031365165.1 Alphaproteobacteria bacterium | reverse complement strand
GAGATCGCCCTTCACGCGCGGCTGATACGTCTTGTGTTTGATGTTCGAGGGGCCGACGTAAGGCGCGCGTTTGAACTGCACGTCCTTCGGAATGTCGATCACGACCGGCCCGGGCCGCCCCGTCGTCGCGATGTAGAACGCTTCATGCATGATGCGCGGCAGATCGCGCACGTCGCGCACGAGCCAGTTGTGCTTCGTGCACGGCCGCGTGATGCCGACCGTGTCGGCTTCTTGGAACGCGTCCATGCCGATCAGATGCGTCGGCACCTGACCCGTGATGCAAATAAGCGGAATAGAATCCATCAGCGCGTCGGTCAAACCGGTGACCGCGTTCGTGGCGCCCGGTCCCGACGTCACCAGCACGACGCCGGGCTTACCCGTCGAACGCGCATAACCTTCGGCCGCATGCGTCGCGCCCTGCTCGTGACGCACTAAGATGTGCTCGATGCCTTCGTCCTGAAACAGCGCGTCGTAGATCGGCAGTACCGCACCGCCCGGGTAGCCAAAAATATGCCTAACACCGTGATCCTTCAGCGCGCGGATCACGATCTCGGCGCCGGTCGGGTCTTGTGGTCCACTCATCGTCTCAACTCGCAATGCTCATCGGCCAAAAGAAAAGGGCCCGTCGGGGGCCCTCGGACACGCCGCCTTGCCACGACCCTTTTAGGTCACGGGCTCAGCGGCGCAACGAATTACAAGCACAAAATTCCGCATATGGGCATTTTCCAGCAATATTATTACGAAATCTCTAACCGATCATGCTGCACCGCGTCAAGGCCCGCCTACTCCAGCAATTCCGCAATTGCCGGCGCTGCCTCGTCGACGCTGCTGCGCTCGATCAACCGCCAGTCCGGCATTTGATGCCGAAACCACGTCATCTGCCGCTTCGCATACTGGCGCGTCTGCGTGATGGCCTGCTCGACCGCTTGGTCGAGCGTGAGGCGCCTGTCCAAATGCGCGAGCAACGATGGCACGCCGAGCGCACGCGCAGCCGGCAGATCGTCGCCAATGCCGCGCAAGGCCCGCACCTCGTCGAGCGCGCCTTGGCCCATCATCAAATGGAACCGCCGCCCGATCCGTTCGATCAGCCAATCGCGATTGGGCTTCAGCACAAAACGCGCAAGGTCGCCCGTCAGCACCGGCTCGCCCTTCAGAGCCTGCCACTCGGCAAGCGACTGACCGGTCGCCTCGACCACTTCCCACGCGCGCACAAGGCGCTGGCTGTCGCCCGTCTTGAGCCGCGCGCCCATCACCGGATCGCGCGCTGCCAGCGCCGCATGAAATCGCTCGTTCCCAAGTTCGGTGAGTTTCTGCCGCGCCTCGACGCGGATCGACGCATGAATTTCCGGGATCGGCGAAAGCCCATCAAGCAACGCCGCGAAGTAGAGTCCCGTGCCGCCCACGACGATCGGCGTGAGCCCCTTCGCGCGCACCTCATCAAGCGCAACGCGCGCAGCGTCCAGCCACCGCCCGACGGAGAACGGCTCGAACGCGCTCACGAACCCGTAGAGATAATGCGGCGCAAGCGCCTCTTCTACCGGCTCCGGCCGCGCCGATAAAATGCGCAGCTCGCGATAGACCTGCATCGCATCCGCGTTGATCACCGCGCCGCCGTAATCGCGCGCGAGCTTCAGCGCCAACGCCGACTTGCCGCTGGCGGTGGGCCCTGCAATAAGAACGGCTTCCGGTCCGGCCACTGACATCCTCGAAACGCGAAGCAAAGCGCCCATGAATCATACGCTGGTTTTGACCGCCGCGCTCGGAGAGTTGCATGACGACGCTGTGACAGCGGCGTCGAAAGCCATTGGTGCAACGCCGCATTGGCTTTCGCCAGGCACAGCCTGCGAGTTCCGCGACACGGACCCCACGATTCTGGCCACGGTCCGTGGCGCGCTCACGGCGCACAAGGTCGACGCGAACGTCATTCCGAACGAACACCGCCGCAAACGCCTCCTGATCGCCGACATGGACTCGACGATCATTGGTTGCGAATGCATCGACGAAATCGCGGACTTCGCCGGCATCAAGCCGCAAATCGCAGCGATCACCGAACGATCCATGCGCGGCGAAATCCCGTTCGAGAGCGCGCTCCGCGAACGCGTGGCGTTGCTCAAAGGTTTACCCGAAACGACTCTCGGTCGCGTGTTCAAGGAACGCGTACGTCTAAACGACGGCGCGCGCATCCTCGTTCGCACGATGACCGAGGCAGGAGCAAAGACGGCGCTCATCTCGGGCGGCTTCACGTTCTTCACCTCGCGCGTCGCCGACGCGGCTGGTTTCGCCACGCACAAGTCTAACGAGTTCGGCATCGAAAACGGCAAGTTGGACGGCACCGTGCGCGAACCGATCTTGGGCCGTGAAGCCAAACTGCAATCCCTCGTCGCCCTCGCGCACGAAGCCGGCATCGACATGAAAGACACGCTCGCGATCGGTGACGGTGCGAACGACCTTGCCATGATCACCGCAGCGGGCCTCGGCATCGCTTACCGCGCAAAACCAATCGTCGCCGAAGCGGCCGACGCGCGTCTCGATCACAGCGATCTGAGCGCAGTGCTTTACTTGCAAGGATTTCGGGAAACCGAACTGGTGCTCGACTAACGCCGTCGCATCCGTATTGGCTCCTCGATTTTACCCAAAAGAAACAGACTGGCAAGCGCGTTTCTTAGGTACTAAGTGGGTGTCCCTTTTCAACCAACGGGGACATGAGAAACATGCGCGCGGCAGGCTTCGACTTCGGTACCTCCAATTCGGCAATCGGCATCGTCAAGGGCAACAGCGCGATGCTGGCGCCCGTCGAAGCCGATGCGGTGATGATCCCATCTGCAGTCTTCTTCGACTTCACGGAACAAGACAAACCTCTCTATGGCCGCAACGCCGTCGACGCTTACGTGAGCGGCAATGACGGCCGGCTAATGCGTGGCTTGAAAACGATCCTCTCGACTTCGCTGATCAACGAACGAACGGCTCTGTCGAGGCGCTCGATCCCGCTCACCGACGTGATTGCAATGTTCTCGCGCCACCTGAAAGCCAAAGCGGAAACGGCCGCAGGCGCGCCGATCGACGCCGTCGTCCACGGCCGCCCCGTACGCTTCGTCGAAGGCGACGATGCCGCCGACGCGCGTGCCGAAACACGCCTTGCCGAGCTGGCGCGCCAAGCGGGCTACAAGGAGGTTTCGTTCGTCTACGAACCCGTCGCGGCCGCAGCACAATACGAACTGACCGCGGCGCGCGAAGAGACGATCCTGGTTGCCGATATCGGCGGCGGCACGTCCGACTTCTCGATCGTGCGCATCGGACCCGATCGCCGCCGCAGCGCGGATCGCAAAAGCGACATCCTGGCCAACACCGGCGTGCGCGTCGGCGGCACCGACTTCGATCGCAATCTCAGCATGCGCTCGGTAATGCCTGAACTCGGGCTCGGCACCGAACTGATCGACAAGCAACTGCCGATGCCCCGCTCGATTTTCGCGGACCTCGCCTGGTGGCCGACGATCAACCTTTGCTACACGCCCAAGATCATACGCGAGGCACAAGACGTTCATCGTCTCGCCGTGGAGCCGCAAAAGACGGAGCGCCTGCTCGCCGTATTGACGAAGCACCTCGGCCACCGCATCGCCTTCGCCGTCGAACAAGCGAAGATCGATCTGACGGGTGTAGAACGAACGGCCATTTCGCTCGCATTCATTGATGCGGGCCTCGCTGCGCCGGCGACGCGCGAAATGTTCGACGAAGCAATCGCCTCGGAACTGATGCGCCTTCGTCTTGCTGTATGGAACTGCCTGGCGCTCGCCGACGTCTCAACCATCGACACGGTCTTCATGACAGGCGGCTCAAGCCTCGTCCCCGCAGTCGAGGCCGTCCTTCGTGAAGAACTCCCGGACACGCAAATCAAGCGCGGTGACGATTTTCTCTCCGTCGCGCTGGGCCTCACGCTGGAGGCCCAGGCGCGCTACGGCTGACCTAGTCGCAGATCAACTCGCCCCATTCGCTGCGCTTGTCGCGCTTGCGGCACGCCTCAGACGGCCCGATCCACTGCCCGTCCGGGCTCCAGTTGTCCTTACCGCGCTGGGAAGCCTTGTAGAGGTCTTGCTCGCACTTCGTGGAATTCACCGCTCCGGTCACGTCGGGCCGGTAACCGAAAAAATTGCACTCGATGATCGGCCACCACATTTCGCTGGGCGAGTTCAGCACGTGCTTGCGCAGATAGTCCGGCGCACGCGCCCACCACTCAGGCAACGTCTTGCGGAATGACGTCGGGAGGCGCTCCACCGACAGAGCAATAAACTGAGCATCCGTGTAGGGCGGGCCCTTGTCGACCATGGCCGCCGACGCGTCTTTGACAATTTGCAGCGAAATCGCGACGGCAAACGCCAGCATAACAATAAAGCGCAACATCATTCCTCCGAAGACCCAACCCAAGAAACCCTAGCGCATCGGCCCCGCGAAGCCAACTTGAGCACACCTCGCGAAATCGCCCGCCTCACGCCCGCCGTAGCGCAAACCCGCTGCAAGAGACCCGTGGCGCGAAACGAAGCCAGCCCGTTAAACTAAGCACGACGACACGCCTCACATCGGAAACCGCTCATGACCCTCCACACTTCGATCTGCGACCTCCTCGGCATCAAGTACCCAATCCTCTTGGCCGGCATGGGTGGCGTCTCCTACGCCGAAGTTTGTGCCGCGGTGTCAGAGGCGGGCGGCTTCGGCACGTTGGGAATGGCGGGCCGAAACCCCGATGAAATCCGAACGCAAATGCGCCGCGTGCGCCAACTGACGAAGAAGCCGTTCGGCGTAGACCTGCTCGCCGCTGTTCCGGAGTCGCTCGAGCGCACAGCGGACATCATCATCGAAGAAGGTGCCGCGGCGTTCATCTCAGGGCTCGGCGTTCCGCCACGCCACCTCGTCGATCGCTTCCACGCGGCAGGTCTCAAAGTGATGAATGTCTGTGGCACGGTGCGCCACGCGAAAGCCGGTGAAGACGGCGGCCTCGACGCCGTGGTCGCGCAAGGCACGGAAGCCGGCGGCCACACCGGCAAGATCGCAGGCTTGGCGCTGATCCCGCAAATCGTCGACGCGGTAAAAGTACCGGTCGTCGCTGCGGGTTCGATCGTCGATGGGCGCGGCCTCGCCGCAGCGCTCGCGCTCGGCGCGCAGGGCGTGTGGGTCGGCACCCGCTTCATCGCGTCAAGCGAGGCGCACGCAGGCGACATGTACAAGCAAGTCGTCGTCGACGCGACCGACGAAGACACGATCGTCACCAAGGCCTACTCCGGCAAGCCGATGCGCGTGTTCAAGAACGACTACGTCGCCGATTGGGAACGCCGTCCGCAGGATATCAAACCGTTCCCGATGCAAGCGATGATCTCGCACCAAGCAGGCGTCATGGGCGGCATCGGCGGACAGGTCGAAGGCCTGCAACGCGACCGCTCGGCCTTCGCAATGGGCCAAGGCGCTGGCGCAATCCATGACATTTTGCCCTGCGCCGAAATCGTCAAGCGCATGGTCAGCGAAGCCGAAGAAATTATCGGCCGGATGAGCCGTCTAACCCGCGCATCTTGAGCCACTCGTCGCGCAGCATCGCGTAATAGACGCTGTCGAGGTAGGCGCCAGCGAGCAAAAACGATTCGCGCGCAACGCCTTCCGCGGCGAACCCGCACTTCTCGGCAACCCGGATCGATCCGTGATTGCGCGGGTCGATCTCAAGCCAAATGCGGTGGAGCCTCAGCGTGCCGAACCCATGGTCGAGCGCGGCGTCGATCGCCTCGCTCACATACCCTTGGCCCCAAAGCGTTTTGTCGAGGATGTAGCCAAGCCCCGCCATCGCGTCTTGCTGGCGGTAGAAATTGACGACACCGACCGTCCGTCCCTCGCGCGTGATCGCGAAGGACGAGCGCGGTGCGTTCTGCGGCGGCAGATTGCGCGCGATGATGTCCAGCATCTGCGCCTGCGTTTCGATCGGCTCGTGCGCCCAATAGCGCAGCGTCTCGCTATCCCGAAAGAGTGGGAACAGCGCCTCCGCATCCGACCGCCGCAAAGGCCTCAACACCAACCGCTCGGTCTTGAGAATCGGTATGTCGGTTTCGACCGGCGTGGCCGGCCCCTTCAATTCGACGGTCGTACCGAAGGGATCGCGGATGTAGATCGAGGGACCGTCGCCTTGCGCACCATAGCGAATGCCCTTCTCGCCGATTTCGACGCCGTGCCCTTTCAGATAGGCCTCGATTGCCGGCTCATCGAACGGTTCGATACGAATGCAAATATGATCGACGTTGACGGCATCGGGTGTGAAGGCTTTCGCGCCGGTCGATTTCAGCCAATCGCCGTTCAAGTCCACGAGATCGATGATCGACGCCCCAACCCGCAGCTGAACCATGCCGATACGCTCTAACGTGCGCTCGATCCGCGCGCCCA
>JANLXP010000097.1:0-25064 GCA_031365165.1 Alphaproteobacteria bacterium | reverse complement strand
CAGTAGCGCCGCAGCGATAAAAAATGGTGTGCCGAGGATCGGGAAGTTCGCGAACGAATTCCTCGCATCGATCGAAAGCGCGAAAGCATTTGTGTAGAGCGGCGGAGCAATAATCGAGGCGATGCCCATCAGCGCACCAAGCGCGCCTTGCAGTTGACCTTGCTGGCTGGGCGAGACGTGCTGCGTCATCACGGTTTGCGCGGACGGCGTATAAAAACCCCACACCGCAGCGATCGGAATCGCAATCCATACGGAAAGATCCGACGGACCGACGGCATAGATCAAGAAACCGATGATGCCGAACGAGAGCCCGGCGATCATCGAGCGGCGTGGGCCGAGCGCCTTTACGACGGGTCCGATGAGCAGTGTTTGGACGACTATGCTGGCGACGCCGGTTGCAGCAAGTGCGAGGCCATTCGTTGCCTGGGTCCAGCCGTAGCGGTACATCGTGAACCAGATAAACACGGCCGGATAGACGTTGTGCGCGACCGCGTAAAAGAGATGGGCAGCGCCCAGTCCTGCGAGCTGTGCGTTTGAAGCCAACAAGCGCAGTGAAGCGAAGAAATGGGCATCCGCAATCACGAAACGCTTTGAGCGCCGCTCCCGCGGTAGCGACTCGGGCAAGACGAAGAAGCCGTAAAGCGCGTTCAGGAGCGTTAGGCCTGCCGCTACCCAAAACGGAAGGCGCGGATCGAATGAGCCCGCGACGCCACCGATGGCGGGGCCAATGACGAAGCCGATGCCGAAGGCGGCGCCCATGAGACCGAACGCTTGGGGGCGTTTCTCGGGCGGCGTGGTGTCGGCGATGTAAGCGTTTGCGGTGCTGAAGCTTGCCGCCGTCGCACCGGAGATTGCGCGGGCGATGAAGAGCCAAATAATGCTCGGCGCGAGTGCGGTCAGGATGTAATCGAAGCCGAGGCCGGTCATCGAGATGAGCAGGACGGGTCGGCGGCCGAAACGGTCCGACAGCGCGCCTTGAATTGGCGTTACGAGAAACTGGGCGATTGCCCATGTAAGCGAGATCCACCCGCCCATTCGGACGGCGCCGGCTTGAGTCGTATCGGAGAGCTGCTCGATGAGTTTGGGCAGCACGGGAATGACAACGCCCATCGACAGGACGTCCAGCATCAACGTGACAAAGATAAATGCGACGGCGGCACGGCCCGTTCCGCCCACTGCCAGTGTGTTTTCGTCAGCCGGTGTTTGCATCGCCCGGATGCTTTAGCGGCTTGGCGAATTCCTGTCGCCGGTCGACGCATTGGAAAACGCGCGTGCGTATGTGACGTTCCAGCGCATGCCGCCGAGCGCGCGCGGGGTCAGTTCGAGCGCCATGAACGCTTCGCCGGCGTAGGGAGCTTCAAGGAGTTTCGCCAAGAAGCTCGAGAAGCCGAAGCGACGGTAGTAGTTGGGGTGGCCCAAGACCACGACCACATCCTCCCGCTTCGCACGGAGTTCATCTAGCGCGAGGTGCGTAAGCGCTTGTCCGACCCCGGAACGCTGGGTCCCGGGTGCGACAGCCAACGGCGCAAGCGCGGTGGCGCGAAGGGTTGCCCCACCCTTGCGCATTTGGAGCCTTGAGAAGGCAACGTGAGCCACGATCTCAAACGGTGTAGCTGCGACGAACTCGCAAACCATCTCGCCATCTCGACGGAGCGTCTCGATGAGTTTCACCTCGCCGTCGTTGCCGAACGCCGCTGCAACGACCGATGCCACGTCGGCCGCGTCGGCGCTCGTGAACGGTCGAAGTTCGACGTTGTTCATGCCTTTCGGAGAAGTTTGACCGCATCGGCAACAATCTCGCCGTGGTCGAAGGCGAGTTTCTTCGAGCGCCAGTCCGCGACGAATTCGGCTGCTGCGGCGTCATCGGCCGCTTTGGGAGTGGCGGCACGAATGCTCATTAAGAAAGCGATCGAAACCACGTGCCCGCGTGGATCGCGGCCGGGCTGAGAATAAATGCCCACCAAGCGTTGTGATTCTGCGGTGACACCAGTTTCCTCTTTGAGTTCGCGGCGTGCTGCTGCCTCTACGGTTTCATCAAGCTCCACGAAACCACCGGGCAACGCGAAGTGACCTTTGAACGGCGGTCCTTTGCGTTTGATGAGCAAGAGACGGCCCTCGCGGTCGAACACGACAGCATCGACGGTGAGCTTGGGTTGGTTCATCACGTGACGGAAGAGGCAGGTGTTACGGTTAAGGCGGCGTTTACCGTGGCGGAGCACACTTTAACGATCGGTTGCGAAATGCGCGCGCGACTCTTTCTCCGCACACGGATCATCGCTATAGGAAGGTAGTATCTCTTTGAACGAACAAGTGAATTTCGCGCGCGAGGGGAATATGCTGGCGTACGAGGAGCTGAAGGGCGCAACGGGCCGGCAAATCTATTTCCGGCCGAAGCGCTATGACGCCGCGGAACTTTTCTCCGGTGCACCGCCGAAGGTCTACGTGAAGTCGGCTGCACTTCGTCTTGGCGATATCAGCCTGACCGGCATCAGCGTCAACGCCAATCAGACCGTCGAGGTTTCCGTCGAAGTCGGCGAGATCGTCCCGATCGTCGTGAAGCAGGCAGGCCTTTCGATCTTCGAGGGCAGCGCCAAGGTTGTTCGGACGGAACGCTCGATCTTCGGTCCCAAGATTGCGCTAAATCTCGTCGACGATGTCGTGGATTTCCATTCGCTCTTGCGTCGCAACGCGCAGGCGCGCATTTCGCAACAACTCGCCACGCTCGATCCGCACGTGAGTGGGCTCGTGCCGGCCGAGTACCGTGCGCATTGCGCGGATGTGCTGCGTTTCTTGCGTGCATACCGGTCAGTCGTGGAGGCGAGCACCAAGCCGTTTCCGCATCAGTCGACCGGGCTTAGCATCGATGAAGCGTATGAGATGTGCGCCGAGCGAATAATTCCGCAATGGAGGAGCCTCTGGCGTGCCGGCAATCAACTCATCGCCCCCGTCATGGCCGACAAGAAACGGCTGGAGGCGGTGAAAGATTACACGGAGTTGGTGCTGACGCCCGAGCTTAGTCACGGGCCAGTATGGCATCGCAGCTACTTCAAGCCGGCGGGCTATCCCGGCGACTTTGAAATTATGAACTACGTCTACGACTGGCAGCGTGAAGGCGCAGACGTTTATTCGCAACTTATGCATCGCGTGGGCCTTGATGTTGCCGAGTGCATCGGGACGCGGATGCATGTTGTACGCAAAGTGATCGACGACGTTGTGCGTGCTCGCGCGAACGGTGTGCCGGCGCGCATCATGAGCCTCGGATGCGGGTCTGCGCGAGAAGTGGAGCTGCACCTCAAAGACCCGATGGCGCCTCAAGGTGCGGTGGCCTTCACGCTGATCGATCAAGAACAGGCGGCGCTGTCGTATGCGTTCGATCATGCGCATCCGCTGACGCTGAAGATGAAGCCGCAGGCGAAGGTGCGGCCGATCAACGTTGCGTTCAGCGACGTGTTGCGCGGCGGTTCGTGGCTGGATGACGCCGGACCGCAGGATTTGATCTACTCCGTGGGTCTTCTCGACTATTTGATCGACAGGCGCGCTCGGGCGCTTAGTGCGCGGCTCTACGAGCGGTTGGCGCCCGGTGGATTGCTGATTATCGGCAACATGAACGAGACCGAACTCAGCAATCTTTGGCCGATGGAATTCATCTGCGATTGGCACCTCTTCTACAGGACCGAGAAGGATATGCTGGGTTGGGTGGGCGGTATGCCGCGCGCACACGCGTGGACTGAAACGGATCCGACCGGCCGCGTGCGCTTGTTGTTTGCGCGCAAGCCAGCGTAAGTTCGCCCTGTCTTTCGGGTTCTATTTCTATGAATGTCGAAGTGTTGCGCACGATCCGATATGGGTCGTTTGCGCTGATCGCTCTTATCGCGCTTGGTTGGGCGGCGGTTGGTTTGGGTATCTTCCGGAAAGATGCCGAGCCACATTTCGGGCGAGCGGCGATAACGTCGTTTCGTCTAACCGATCAGAACGGTGCGACAGTCACTGAGAAGGCCGTTCTCGGACGTCCCGCGGTCTTGTTCTTTGGGTTCACGTATTGTCCCGATATATGTCCGACGACCTTGACGTCGATCTCGGGGTTGCTGGCGCGGTTGGGTGGCGATGGGGATCGGCTCGGCGTGTTCTTCGTAACCGTCGATCCAGAGCGCGACACGCCAGCGCTACTCAAGACGTATCTATCCTCGTTCGACAAGCGCATTCGTGGGCTCACTGGAACTGCGGATCAGATTTCGGCGATCGCCCGACCGCTCGGCGTCTACTACGCTAAGTCCGGTTCTGGCGACGGCTATACGATGGACCATACGGCGAGCGTGTTCTTGCTGGATGCGAACGGCGCGCTAAGCGGAACGATTGCCTATGGCGAAAGTCAGAACGTGGCGGAAGCGAAGCTCCGCGCGTTGTTGCGCTAGACGGCTTCTCTGAGGTGTGTCGTCGGCAACTTCGGGGCGCGGACGCGCGAGACGGGAAGGTCGACGCGCACAGTGGTGCCAACATTCTCTTGGCTTGTCAGTGTCAGCGAGCCGCCGTGGATCTCTATAATCTTCTTCGAGTAGGGAAGGCCTAGGCCCGTGCCGCCGTGGCGGCGTGCCGTTGCACTCTCCACCTGCTCGAATGGCCGCAGGACGCGCTCGAGATCGGAGGTCGGGATGCCGATCCCGGAGTCCTTGATCTTCAAGACGACGCCGTGCGTGTGCGACGTTTGGGCGACGACTTCGACGCGTCCGCCGGGTGGTGTGAATTTGATTGCATTCGAAACGAGGTTGAGCGCGACCTGGCGGATCAAGCGTTCGTCCGCATAGACCTCGTGGTCGCCGGTCGCGCCCGTAAACGCGAGCTCGATCTGACCTTCCTGCGCTTTCTGCGCGCACATCCGCAGGGTCTTGTCGAGCAGCGCATTGAGGTCGAACGTGCTTTCAAAGAGGTCGAGTTTCCCGGCTTCCGCCTTCGCCAAATCGAGGATGTCGTTGATGATGGCGAGTAGATGTTGGCCGCTGCTGTGAATGTCGGCTGCGTACTCGACGTATTTCGGGGACCCGAGCGGGCCCATCAGTTGTTGTTTGAACAACTCAGAGAAACCCAAAATGGCGTTGAGCGGCGTGCGCAGCTCGTGACTCATCACGGCAAGGAATTCGCTCTTTGCCCGGTTTGCCGCTTCGGCTTCATCGAGCAGCGCCTTCATCACATGGTTCTTCTGCTCGATAACTTTCTGCGCGACGTAATTGTTGCGGATATGCGTTTCCAGGATGTAGCTACAAAAGCAGCCCACGCCCGTTGCCATTCCGAGGAAGAAGTTGTTCGAGATGTACTCGCTCATCGGGATCGGATTGATGTACAGCGCGACCAGCTGGTAGCACGCCCATAGACCGATCGTGACGGTGAGGGAGAGCGAGAAGCGCAAGCCCAGCAAGCTTCCGGAATAGATCACGACCATGATCAGACCGGCATAATACTGACTGTTGAACGGCGGGCCGAGGACTGCCGTCATCAGGATCACGCCAAGTCCACCCGCTCCCATGGCCGTCGCAAGCGCCGGCTGAACGAAGCGTTCGAACGACCCGGTGAACGAAAGGCCCAAAATGGCGATTATGATGGGTACGGAGAAGCCGTAGCGAATGAGCAGCAGCACGGGGTGATATTCGACGGCCACGACAGCGTCGAGCACGCCAAATGCCGAATACAAGATGACGGCTGCGATGAGATAGAGGCGAATGAAGTGGATCGACTGGCGGAACGAGCGGCTCGCGAAGTCGCGCTCGATCTCCTCGTTTTTAAACACGAGCAAAAACCGGTTCAGGGCGAACCGGTCTCCCGAGTTGGCTGCTCGCGCGGCGTTCACTTTGGCAGTCCCCACCAACCTGCTTTCATCAGGTTTCCAGGCAAATTCTAGCCCTGCACGAGTTAAGGACGCTCTTACGCAACCAAAGCGTTGAGATTCGGTAACCAACGGCGCCGTTTCGGCACAGGCGCGGGTTTTGTGGGTTGGCAGTGCCACGGGTTTTGGCGCAAAGTTTGGGTCGCCATTGGGGGTGGCGGGGGTGCAAACGTTCTGTAAACGAATTCGCGCGCGAGCGGTCGCGATCGCTTGCTTTTCAGCCGGTGCGGCCGCAAATGCTGAGGCGGCCGGATTTGCCTTGCGGGAATACGGCTTCGATGCGACCGCATCGGCGTTTGCCGGGGCGAGTGCGCAAGCCGATGCGCCCGGCTTTCTTGCAACGAATCCAGCGGCCAGCTCCGGCGTGTTGGATTGGGATTACCAGTTCACGGCGAACGCGATCTATCCGACGTCGGATGCGTCATACACGACTGCGACAACGTCGTTCGCGACGCCAACTGGAGGCCGCAGCACGCCAGACGATTTCATTCTCGATGCGTATGAGCCCGGTTTTTCGTTGCGGGCGCGCGCAACCGAGGATTTGACCTTCGGGTTGAACGTGAGCGTCCCGTGGGGGCTTGGCACGCGCTACGGACCGACATGGGCAGGGCGATACTACGCGATCGAGTCCAAGCTTTTGACGATCAATGTCGCGCCCTCGATTGCCTACCGGGTAACGGATGACCTCGTTTTGTCTGCAGGTGTGCAGGCGCAGTATGCGAGGGGCACGCTTTCGAACGCCATCGACTTCGGAACAATCGGTCTTGCGAACGGCGTCGTGGGTTCGGTGCCTGGTACTCAGGACGGCTTCGTCGAGTTCAATGCCAGCGATTGGGGTTTTGGATTCGTTGCCGGAGCGTTGTGGTCACCGACAGACAGCCTGACGTTGGGCGCCACCTACCGCTCGGCGATCGCGCATGAGCTGTCCGGCGATGTCGATTTCGTCTTGGATACGTTCGGCATTGGCTCCGTCCTTTCCGGTGCGACCGGTGCGTTCGTCGACACACGTGGTCGCGCCAAATTGACAACCCCAGCCGTCGCGTCCGTCGGCGCTAGCCTGGCGGTTACGCCGGAGCTTTCCTTTCTCGCGGAAGCGGGGTTCACGCAGTGGAGTGCGTTCGAGACGCTGCGGGTCGGTTTCTCCAATCCCGCGCAGCCGGATAGTTTTCAGACCTATGACTGGAAGGACGCTTGGTTGGGAGCAATTGGCGTGCGCTACCAACCTGAGCGCGACTGGATTTTCCGAGCCGGCGTGGCGTTTGACGAGAGCCCGACACGGGATCGCACCCGCGACCCACGCATACCGGATTCCGATCGCACCTGGATTGCCTTCGGTGTTCATCATGATCTGACGGAGGCTGTGAGCCTGCAGGTCGGTTACGCGCGGCTAATGTTCCCGGAGGAACCGATAGGCCTTTCTGCGGCGACGCCGGGCAATGAAATCCGCGGCAATCTTGCTGGCCACACCGACGCCGACGCGGACATGATCTCGTTTCAACTGACCGTTCGCTAGCCGATTAACGATTTGCGCGCAGACGTTCGTTGGCGCACGGACGCAATTTGTTGTATTCATTGGCTTCGCAGGCAGACCGCCGGTGTTGGAGCTTCAATGGCGTCGCAGAACATCGATCGCATGGCGCTGGCGCCGTTCGCGCGACGGTCGGTCGAGCGCTCGCTTGCCTATTTGGCTGCCGATCTGATCGTCTATGCGGCGTTTGTGTACGGCGCGCTGGCCGCCGACGCGCTTTGGCTGAAGCTGCTTTTCGGGTTCGGCGCTGGAACCATGATCTCGCTCGCGGCGATCGCCGGGCATGACGCTGGGCACCAGAGTTTCTCGGCGAGCAAGGTATTGAACCGGATTTGTGGAACAATTGCGTTTCTTCCCGCCCTGCACCCGTTCGCTCTTTGGGAGCACCACCACAATCGCGTCCATCACCGCTTTACGGCGCAGATCGGCGTGGACAATGCGTTTTCGCCGATGACGGTCGAAGGGTACCGAAACGCTTCATCCGGTAAAAAGGCCTACTACCGGTTCATGCGAAGCTTGTGGGGCCAACCCGTCTTTTATCTCGTGGATATCTGGCTGCCGCAGATGCTTTTGCCGTTTACGCAGAAGACACCGCCGATGACGCCGCGAGTTTGGTTCGATCTAATCCTCGTATATGTCTACTCTGTGCTATTCATTGCGTTGGGAACGTATGTTTCGCTTACCGCCGCGGGTGACGGAGACCTTTGGCGAGCGGCCGTGAACACGCTGGTGTTTGGTTTCGCCATTCCGTTCTTCATTTGGAACGTGTTCATCTCGTTTCTCTCGATCGTTCAACATACGGGGCCGGATGTCCGCTGGGTGATGCCCACGGGGGTGCCGTCGACGGTCGAGCAATCCATGGCGGGCACGGTCCACGTCGTGCTGCCGGAGTTCATCGACCGGCTGTTCCACCGCATCATGCAGCATCAAGCCCACCACATCCATGTGGGGATACCGCTGCAAGAATTGAAAGCAGCGCAAACCGCTGTCGAAGGGTTGAGCGGTCAACGGCTCGTGCGCGTTTGGACGCCCGGCTATCACCTGCGGCTAACGCGGGAGTGCCAACTATTCGATCCGCGGCACAACCGGTGGCGCCGCTTTGCCGATGTCGATGCCATCGAAGCGGTTCGGGATATCGCGGCGTAGACCGCGCGCCAATTTGCCAACACTGCAAGAGGTTCTTCGATGTTTGTCCGGCTTGGCGAGCAGCGCATTTTCTTCGATGTCGTCGGCGCGAAACTCGAGGCTGATGGCCCGCGAATGCGCGAAAAGCCGACGCTGATTGCAATGCATGGCGGGCCGGGCTTCGATCACACCGGACTGCGCGGGGACTTCGATGAACTCGCCGACATCGCGCAGGTCGTCTACATCGATCATCGCGGAAATGGCCGCAGCGTGCCAAGCGATCCAGAAACATGGACGCTCGCGCAATGGGGCGACGACGTGCGAGCCCTTTGTGGCGTGCTGGGCCTCGAAAAGCCGATCGTGCTGGGTCAGTCGTTCGGCGGCATGGTGGCGCAATCTTACGCGACCCGTCATCCGGAACATCCGCGGGCACTGATCCTGTCGAGTACCGCCGCGCGTATGGACCTGGAAGCGAGTTTGGCGCTGTTTCGTGCGAAGGGCGGGGAGGGGGCCTACGTTGCCGCCGAACGCATGTGGAAGTCTGGGAGCGACGAGGAATTCGACACTTACATGCGAATTTGTATGCCGCTCTACAACACGACGGCACGCGCCGGAAACGACGATGCGCGCACCCGCGCGATCACCAGACACGAGGTTTACCGGCATTTCTCGCTACCCGGGCGTGAAATACAGCATATGGATTTCAGGCCGGTCCTGAACAAAATCCTTTGCCCAACACTGGTCCTGGCGGGTGCTCAAGATCCGATCACACCGCCGCATTTGGCTGAGGAAATAATGACTTGCGTGCCTGCCGGGCTCGGAACTCTTCGGATATTCGAAGACTGCGGGCACGGCGCGTTTCGTGACGATTCTCTGTCCGTTCTAAGGACGATCCGTGAATTCGTCGAACGCGTGTGAGATGCGCGGTTGCGGTCGCGCAGCGCTATATGCTTCATGGTTAATCCCCATGATGGGAAGAAATTCAGACCAACTTGTTGCGTCCGTCACTGCGCCGTTCCCACGCGAGCGGTTTACAACTAAAGTTACATGGCCCTATTTAGGGACTGACTCCTGCGCTGGTTGCTCGCTAGCCGGAGACATCTCGAGCACTAGCTACACGGAAGAAGAACACGATGCGGGGGGCATTGGTGGAAAACACGGTCGTTTGGCTCGTCAATGCGCACCCGCTTTTGCGCTCGGGCTTGCGATCGCAGTTGGACGGCAATGGCTTCCACATTGCGGCAGAGGCCGCGAGCGTCGATGAAGTCACGCGAAACGGCTCGGCCGACGCGCTTTCTCCCAACATTATCATCCTCGACTTCGCGCAAGGCCCAGAGGCTGTTGCCGCGCTGAAGTCCGCGCAGCCGCAAGCACGAACAGTCGTGCTCGCGGAATCTGCGGAACTCTCTCATCTTGCGGATATGTTTGGCGCGGGTGCCGACGGCTATCTGCTCAAGAGCATCACTGCGAGCGCGCTTATTGAATCTCTTCGCCTCGTCGCTTTGGGCGAAAAGGTCTTCCCGAGCATGCTGACCGATTTTTTGGGCGCGATGCGCGCCAATCAGTCGGGCACGAGCGAGCGCGTACGCGTAGGCGATGTGGCCCTGTCGCAGCGCGAACTCGATATTATTCGCGGGCTGGCCGACGGTCATTCGAACAAGGCCATTGCCAAAGAGCTTTCCATCACCGAGGCCACGGTCAAAGTTCATTTGAAGACTGTGCTGCGCAAACTCGGTGCAACGAACCGGACGCAGGTGGCCATCTGGGCGGTTCAACACGGCGTCACGAACGCCAACAACGGCGTTCGAAACGGACGCGCAAAGCCAGCGTAGAGCCGCCGTTTCAATTTCCTTGATGCTTAAATGTCGGCCCGCGATCGAGTTCCGGGTGCGGTCGAAATGAGGGCATCAGCGTCAGATCGCGCACGGATTCGCCGTGACGCTGCCGGCCTTGCAAACGTGGCAAATCGTAAGCGGCAGCAGTCCAACCATCGACTGCGGTGTAGCCACCGTCCACGACGCCGAGCACGCGATCCGTCCACGCGCTGACCGCATAGCTCGGTGCGAAAATGCGTGCGTAATCCGCCGCATAGTTCGCGTAAGGAGCTACAGCAAGCGCGTGGCTCATCAGGCTGCCTGAATAGGGTGCTCCGCCAGCGTATCCCAGTGGTGGCAGTGGAACCTGGAATTTTGCAAAAGCGGGTTGCCCGTAGACGTACGTGTTTCCGACGCCCAAGCCTGCGGCATTCGCCTGCGATGCTGCGAGAGCGGGCGCAACAAACGCTGGCGGCGGCGCGGCGGACAGTTGGACGCCGTTTGAACTTGGGAATCCGTAGCTATCGCCGGCGGCGGCGGTGCCTGCCGAACCGATGCTGAGAAGGGATATTGTGGCGAAGGTCGCAATCTTGCGTGTGTTCATGGTGTCCTCGAAACGCAGTGCGTCGCGTCCAAACACGACTCACCCGTCAAGCATTGCAAAGGAACTGCGAACCGTGAAGCGAGCATTTGCGTGTACCACCAAAGTGAGTAGGCGAAGTTCCAATTGGACGTCGTCGCCGAAAATCATGCGGCGAGCGCACTTCTGACGTGCAGGTTCGGAGAGACCGCGTCGCTCTAGTCGGTAGTTGTCGAAGCTCGCGGCGCGATTGAGGTACGCCCATTGGCGACACTTTCGAATTGCTGTGTGTTTCGACAGGCGAGCGCGCCGGTGGGGTAATTCGGAAGACGCGTAAGTCTCAGCCGTTGTCTCCAGTGCGGACGCGCGTGAACACCAAGTAATTTGCCGCCCGAACAGCGCGGCGAGGTGATGGATTCCTCCGCCACGCGAATTGGGGTGGAACCGATGAAGCGCCTGACGGCACTGGGACTTGGGTTTCTGTTTACGACAGCTTTGACATCTTGCGCCGGGTTGGCCCCCGGCGACGCGACCGGCGTGAAGCCGCTGATCGTCTATCCGGTCACGAGCAACGACACGCCGTACAGCCAATGTCTGCGAAAATTGCAGAGCGTGTCAGCCAGTAACTTGCCGGTATTTGCGGTCGGTGAGATCGCCGATAAGACCGGGCAAGTTTCCTATTACGACAAGTCAGGCAACAACTTGACGCAGGGCGCGGCCGAAATGGTGATGAGCGCGCTCTACAAGACCGGCAAAGCCCATCTGGTCGAACGGTATGACCTTCGAATTCCGCTCGCCGAGGTCAAGCTGGCCGAGCAGAATCGTCTGAGCCGCTCGGTCGATGCCTTCGGCAAGCTGCCAGCGACGGATTTCATTGTTGTCGGGGCGCTGACGGAGCTCAATTACAACATTGTGACCGGTGGCGTTGGACTGCGCGTTGCGGGCGTTGGTGGTGGCGCGCGCATGGCGGTTGTCAATGTGGCGCTAGATCTTCGGGTCATCAACTCGAAGAACTTCGCAGTGTCGTACGTGTCGTCGCTGCAGAAGCAGATTTACGGCTACGAAGTCGAAGCCGACGTCTTCAGGTTTTGGGATTCGACGCTGGTCGAACTTGAGGCCGGTCACGTGCGCAACGAGCCGCTTCAGCTCGGCGTGCGCACAGTCGCCGAGATGGCCGTCTATCAGATCATGACCGACTTTTTGAGGCTACCGAGGGACCCGAGCTGCGCCCTCGTAGAGAACGACCACGTGTCGTCCTATCTAGAGCAGCTAAAACCTAATGGGGAGACCACTAAATGAAGACGCTAAAGAGTGCGAGGACCTTAGCGGCCAGCCTCGGCGTTCTCACAGTCTGCGCTATGGCATCTCCTGCCATGGCGTTCGACAACGTGAGATGGTCGTGGACGAAAGACGTGCGCGAACACGTCGACATCGATGTCGATATCGACATCGACGTCAAGTCCACGGGCCTTGTCGAAGTTGAGAAGTTGCAAATCTTCTTCGGCAACGTGACCGCTGAGTCGAATGTGCATGGCATCCATAACTACCAGTACGATCCGGGCTTTACGATCCAGTACGTGTATTGCCGCCCGGTCATCATCTGCGGCTCGTTTGACGCGACCGTCGATCTTCCGTCGGTCGTCAGCGCCGCAACCGCCGTCGGAAACAACCAGAGCATCACATCCGATGTTCCGGTGTTCCTGCACGACGGTCAATTCGTAGCTAACACTCGCGGCAACGATAACAGCTGCGATTGGTTCTGCACTGTGAAGGCCGCAATGCCCGACGCAGATACCGCCCGGTTCGAAGGCGGTCCGGCTGCGGGCAACCTGCACACCGATCTCGCCCTTCTGTTCTCGTTGGGCGCGGTTGCGGGCGTTTTGACGCCTGCCGAAATTTCGGCAGATTCGAATGTCTTCAACATCCGCAATGCAACGGTCGACAGCTCGGCGACCGCGGTGGCGAACAACATCAGCGTCACGCTGAAGTCGAACGTCGACGGAACGGATGGGCCGGACGCAGCAGGCTTGGTCATCAACTGCCCGGGCGGCCATTGCGGCCCTCAGGGTCCGCATGATCCGGCTACGTTGAGCAACCACGTTCTGATCGCCGACATTACCCAGTTCGCGTATGCGAATGTATCGGCGGTGTCGAACGTCTGCGACGTGTCGCTAAGCGACTACAAGAATCTGTCTCCGAACACGGACGACCTGTCGGCCACTCTCGGCCGCCCGATCGTCAACTCCGTGGCGACGGCAGTAGGCAACAACGTCAGCATCACCGTTGGCGTGCCTGACGCTACTCAGTAAGCGGACTATCGAATGGCGGCGGGGGCGAGTGCTCCCGCCGACCGCACATGCAAACGAGATTCAAAGCGGGAAATTGGGTGAGCGCCATGAAATTGGGAACGGCAGTAACATCGTTGGTTTGCTTGGTGGCAGCGCTGTCGGCGGGGCCGACGCGAGCCGATCCCCTCGGTGGGAAAGAGCCGTGGAACTTCACGCCGGTCAACCGGGCAGGTTTGGCGATCGCGATCAAGCAGGTCGAAGATCCGAGCAGCGCCGGCGGTGGAGGCGGGACGACCGTCGTTTGCGGTGGGACGAGTGGCGCGAGTGGCGACGGCGCGACCGGTAGCGGCGCTTCTGCTGCGGCGAACAACAGCTGCATCATCATCAACAATTCAGATGGTGCGATTGTGAATTCCGACCAGAATTCGCACGGCGATCAATCGGCATCGAGCAGCACGAACACAAGCTCCACAACGCACAGCATCGACGACGTTGCAGCGATACTGAACGGCAATAAGCAGGGCGGCCTCTGAACGGTCGCTTGCATTAACGCGAAATCGATGTTGGAAGGAGAATACCTATGCTTTTCGTAAGAGCGATTGTCGCTGGTATGGCGCTGACCCTGGCGACCGCAGGCGCGCAAGCGGCGTCTAAGGCCGAGCTGCAGAAGGCGGCGGATCAATGCTTTGGCAAGACGACCGCCGACTGGCCGGTGCTGGCGAACGCTTGTACCACGATCCTCGGGGCGAAAATTTCGACCGACGCGCGGGCTGGTGCTTATTACAACCGAGGCTCGGCCTACCTGCACCTTGGCGGCGGGAAGAATGCGCTCGAGGATTTCAACGCGGCTCTGAAATTGAGGCCCGATTTCTCGCGGGCTTTGCAGGCGCGCGCCGGCATCTTGATCGGTCAGAACAAAGTCGATTTGGCGATGGCAGATCTCAACAAGGCGATCTCGCTCGACCCGAAGGCTTCGGCGGCCTACAGCAATCGCGGGTTGGCTTATGTCAGTAAGAAAGACTTCGTTCGCGCCATTGCGGATCTTACGAAGGCTATTGAACTCGAGCCCGGCGATGCCGCGGGATACTCGGTTCGCGGCTCCGCTTATGCCGCTAAGGGTGACAAGGAGCGCGCGCTCAGCGACTTGAACAAAGCCATCGAACTCGATGCAAAGCTTTCGGTCGCCTATTTCAACCGCGGAATGTTGTACGCGGACAAAGGCGACAAGGCTAAGGCCAAAGCCGACCTCCAAGCCGTTCTTTCGATCGATGCCGGCAATCAGCAGGCAAAGGACGAACTGGCGAAGCTCGCCAAGGCTGGAGGTTAGTTGATGGCACGGTGGCACTTGGCGCTTGCGGTCGTGGCCGCAGCGCTTGCGGGTTCGCCCGCGATAGCGGCGTCAAAGCAGGTGAAGCCGAAGCCCGGTCAGCTTACGACCACGGACCTTCGCACATGCATGGGTCTCAACAATTCGAGCCCGGCGGAACAGGTGCCGGCGTGTACAAAAATTCTCAAGTCCGGCAGCGTGAAGCATCCGTATGAGGCCGATTACTACGCCACGCGAGGGGCAGCTTATTTGGCTCTCGACAGATTGGACGAGGCGCTTGCGGACCTCACCAAGGCGATCTCTGCGCGCCAAGCGCCGGAATTCTATTTTCAGCGCGGGCTGATACGCCTGGGCCGGCGCGAGATGACGGAGGCTAAGGCCGATTTGGATCAAGCGATCAAACTGAAGCCGCAGTTTGCGACAAGCCACATGATGCGAGGCCTGATTGCCTATCAGGAAGGGGACTTTGCCGAGGCGCAGACGTTCTTCGACACCGCGGCAAAGCAAAAAGCGAACTACGTCCAAGCGATCTACGCGCGCGGTGTGGCGCGGAAGCGTAACGGCGATGACAAAGGCGGGGACAAGGATATCGCCGATGCGCGTGGCATGAGCCAGCACGCCGATGAAGACGGCCGTAAGCTGGGGCTCATTCCTTAGCCGCTTACGCTATCTTGCCCCAGTCGCGGGCGCGGGCGAGTTTGATGAAGGCATCGCTGGCAGGCGAGAAGCGGCGTCCAGTGACCGTGCCGAGCGTGATCGCGCGTTCGATGTTCAAACCTTCGACGGGTTTGACGACGAGATCGGATGATGTCGCTAAGCTGGCGGGTAGCGTCGCAATGCCTAAGCCATCGCGGATAAGGGAGACGACCTGATCGCAGTTGGCGGCACGTGCGGTGAATTTCGGCGTTACACCCGCTTCCGCGCACATCTGCATCAGGCGGGCGGCGATTGGGCAATTGGTCAACACAATCATTTCCACGCCGTCCAAGTCGGCGATCGCAATCGATTTCTTGCCGGCGAGTTTGTGATCCTTCGTCATAACGGCGAGCAGCGGCTCTCTGTGCAGCGTCCAAGCGCGCACGCGTTCGGGAAGTTCGTGGTCGTCGCCCACTACGATCAGGTCGAGGTCGCCGGCGACGGCTTCTTCGAGCAGCCGCGCATCGGTGCTGCCGTCGAGTGTTAGTTCGAACGCGGGTACAGCTTGACGTACGCCCCCCAAAACATTCGTGACCGTGGCCGCAGATACCGACGGCGACACGCCAACGCGAAGGTGAACCACTTCTCCCTTCTTGTAGGACGTCGCAAGCTGCTTCGCGGATTGGGCGGCGTCATAGGTCCGCTCTAGGTGTGGCAGCATGGCTTTGCCGAGTTCGGTCAAATGCGTGTTCGCGCGCTCGCGGTGAAACAGCAAACCGCCGAACTCTTCCTCAAGCTTTTGGATAGCCCGGGTGAGGGAGGGCTGAGCCACGTTGCACTCCTCCGCCGCCTTCGTAAAATTTAGCGTCCGGCAGACGGCCAAGAAGTATCTGACTTGGTGCATTTCCATGGGTCCGTAGTTTAGGCGGGCCGGGCGGATGTAATCCAGCCCGAAGATGCGTGTCCGATGGGTCGCTTGGCCGTGGCCATTGCTCCGGACCGGCCGATCCGGCACCCTTCGCGCCGCGTCGTTAGGAGGTTTCCCATGCGCAAGACCTTGATGATTTTGTTTGCTGCCGTGGCGATCGCTGGTTGCCAAGGGATGTCGGTCGGCGTCGGTGTCGGCGGCACGTCTGGAAACGTCGGCGTTGGGGCGTCGACGGCGGCCGATGTCGGCGGTGGTCCGAGCGGGCTGCGGCAGGTGACGGTTTCGATGTTCAAGATCGACGCGAACGGCGTTGGAGCGGAAATCGGGACCCTAGCGCTTTCGGATTCGCGAGGCGGTCTGCGCATTACACCGAACCTCAAGGGATTGCCGCCGGGCTCGCACGGCTTCCATGTACATGAGAATCCAAATTGCGGTTCGGCGATGAAGGACGGGAAGATGCAGGCGGGGCTCGCCGCGGGCGGCCACTACGATCCTCATGCAACGGGCAAGCACGTCGGTCCGATGGGTGATGCAGGTCATCGGGGCGACTTACCGGTGCTCAATGTGGCAGCCGACGGGACAGCCACGGAGACGGTCCATGCACTGCGGTTATCGGTGAACGAGGTGCGGGGGCACGCGATCGTCATTCACGAAGGCGGCGACAATTTCTCGGATCAGCCGAAGCCGCTTGGCGGCGGCGGTGCGCGTATTGCTTGCGGCGTGGTGAGTCCGCAATGACGCTGAAGATTTACGGCTACGCAGCTTCGCGCGCGATTCGAACGCTTTGGATGTGTGAGGAATTGGGCATTGCCTATGAGCACATCAAGACGACAACGAGTGACGGTGGCGCGCGCACGCCGGCGTATTTGAAGATCAATCCCGCGGGGCACATTCCTGCTATCGACGACGATGGTTTCACGTTGTCGGAATCGATGGCGATCAATCTCTACCTCGCGAAGAAACACGGGAAGCTCTGCCCCGGCGATGCGCACGGCGAGGCCAAGGCTTGGCAGTGGAGCTTTTGGGTGATGGCGGAGCTCGATCCACCAGTCGTGCTTTGGATCAAGAACAGCATGCTGTTGCCACCCGAGGCCCGCGACGTGAAGGTCGCGCGCGAGGCGCGTGAGGCCATGGAGTGGCCGTTGCAAGTGGTGGACGATGAGCTCGGTAAGCGACAGTACCTGGTCGACCCCAATGCGTTTACCGTCGCGGACTTGAACGTCGCGTCCGTGCTGTACCGACTCTTGTTCGTCGATCTCACGGGCAAGCCGCACCTGGCGGCATGGCTCAAGCGATGCTGGGACCGGCCCGCGGCGAAGAAAGCGCGAGCGCTCCGCGAGAGTTGATTACCTCGTAGGTTATCGCCGAGCCGGGCGTTGCGCTTTACGTTGCCGAAAACGGGGACAAGCTATGCTGACCGCCGACCAACTGAACGCTGATCCGTTGCCCTTCGCGAAACTCATGGGCGTGCGGTTTGTTTCCGTATCGAAGGATGAGGTTGTCGCCGAGCTGAAGGTTCGGGACGACCTCTGCACAGCGCCGATGCCTATCCTGCATGGGGGGGCGGCGATGGCGCTGGCGGATACGGCGGGCGCGGTCGCCACGTTCCTCAACCTGCCGGAAGGAGCCAAGGGGACGACGACGATCGAGAGCAAGACGAACTTCTTGGCGGCAGCGCAGAGTGGCACGACTGTGCGTGCGACGACGACGCCGGTTCATCGGGGCGGCAAGACGCAGGTTTGGCAAACGCGGATCACGCGCGAAGACGGGAAGCTGGTCGCACTCGTGACGCAGACGCAAATGGTGCTTTAGCGGCTGCCCAGGCGTGCTTCGATAAAGTCCTCGGTATCCTTCAAGACATTGGCGCGCCAGCGCCAGCCCCAAAGGAACGACGCGAAGATTTCGAAGTGGCCGATGCTCGGATAGATCTTGGCTTCGGCTTTCGAACCTGTCGCGCTGAGAGCTGTCGCCAGATTGACGCTGGCGTTGGGCGCGACAATCCGGTCGCGCGCACCGTGCAACAGCAGCATCGGCGGCGCGCCGGCTTTCACCAATTTAATGGGCCGCGCCGCGTGTGGCACGTCGCGCGATGTCGCGAAGATGTCTTTGACGCCGGTCCACTTCAGCGGGTCGAGCGTGTAGGGACCGGCGAGACCAATGACGCCTTTAATGGCGGACGGCTTTAGGCCGTGGACGGCCAGATACGCTGGGTCGAGTGCGAGTAGCGTGGAAATGTGCGCGCCGGCCGAATGTCCCATTGCGAAGAGGCGGGAGGAGTTTCCCCCCAGTTCGGCCGCGTGGTCGTGGATCCACTTGAACGCGAGCGCCGCGTCTTCCACGAACTTCGGGAAAGTTGCCGACGGATAAAGGTGATAGTCGGGAACGACGACGGCAAAACCGCGTGCGGCCATCGCGCGGCCGAACAGGCGATAGTACCAGCGCGCGCCAGAGACCCAGCCGCCGCCATAGAGATAAAGGATCGTCGCCTTCACCTCACCGGTTTTTGGAACGTAAATGTCGAGCTTCTGGCGCGGCAGCGGGCCATACGGGACGTGGCGCGAACCGACGTCAGAATGGAACTCCAGCGTGGCCGGATAGGGACTGTCGGCGGTGCGAGCGCTACTCATGGCACGCATAAAGTCGTCCTGACGCGGCGCGCGTCAAGGGTCTCGCGGTCCTTGTGCATTGGGCAGGCGCGGAAAACCGTCAGTTCAGCGGGGTCGAAAACGTCAGCAATACAGCATGGCCGCCGCCGCGCTCACGATTGGTGATGGGATCGCGGTCGCTGCCGTTGAGGTCGTACCTGTATTCGAGCTTCAACGTGGCGTCGGGTTTGTTCAGTTCTTCTTGCGCGAAGGTTGATAGGTCCACGCTGAGCTGAAGCTGCTTGGTCTTCGCGCGCGCGGCCAGGTTGTCGTCGATGATCTGCGACTGCGCGTCGGCGGCGCCGTAGCGCAGTTCGATCCGCGGGCCGTTTTCCGGTGCGTAGGCGACCGAGATATGCGGCGCCACTTCGCTTTGCGTTTCGCGGATGCCGCCGATCGTGTCATCGGTTTCAATCATGGAAAGGCCAGCGCCGAACTGCCAGTTGCCGCGACGGATCTTGTGCGAGATGTCGATGAAGCGGTCGTGCGAACGGGCGAGCGGGACTTTGTCGTCATCGCCGCCAGGGCTCACGATGTCGGTGCTGATGTGGCGATCCCAGACGCTCGCAGTGGTTTCGCCAAGGCGCGTGTCCCAACTCATTGCGGCGTTCGCGGTCGACACGCGGTCGCGCGGTCCTGGCAGAAGCTCGGAGCGGATCACATCGCCGCGCTCGAACCCGCCGCTGATCATTGTCGGCAGGAACGGACGGATTGGGTCGATCGCATCGGCGACTGCATCCGGCAGGACGTCGGCCACGATAACGTCGGCGTTGATTCCGGTGAACGACGTGCGCTTCAACCATTGACCGCCTTGGGTCAGGTTAAATTCCATTCCTTCTTTGCGGTAGACCGACAGGGCCGACGACGCGTAGGCGAGCGTGAAGCCTTGGCGCTTGAGTGCTTCGCGGTTCGTCACGTAGTCCTGGTAGTCAACCTTTACGCGCGTGTCGCCGAATTCGATGCTTGACGACAGGTTTGACCACGAACCCGGCAACACGAGGCGGCCGGTCGGCAATTCGCGCAACGATGTGGCGAAGCCCTCAGACGTCTCGCCGAAGTCGCCGTCTACAAGCAAGCGCAGGTTTTCGGAATCGATCACCTTCGCCGAGAAGCGGTGGCGGCGCGACGTGTCCGCCAAGTTCATTGCGTGATCGCGTTCGCGCAGTTGCGGATCGCGGAAATCGCGCGTGTCGCTTTCGTCGGCAGTCTTGATGATATCGGTGCTGAACGACAGCCGGCCGTTGAACAGTTCCGCATCGAAGCCGGCGGCTTCGGCCGCCACGGCGCCGGTGCCGAAATTGGCGGAGTTGGCAAGGCGATCGACCTTCACATTGACGGCAGGTTCGAGACCGTACGAGCTGCCGCGAAGTTTGAACGATACGGGTGCTTGCGGCGCGTCATTGTCGGAGAAGCGGACGGGTTGGTCCAAGCCATCGAATGCGGGCGTCAAATCTTTCCAATTGGGTTCCGGGGCCACGAACAATTCGACGTCTTGCTTGGCCTGAACTTTCGTTTTCAGTTTCTTGATTTGTTGGGCCGCGATCGCCGCTTCAACGCCCAGGTTGCTGGCGAGTACGGTGGGGGCGAGCCAATAGCCCTGTATCGGTTCGGCACGTGCGGAGCCGGTGAAGCAAATGGCGGTGCCTGCTAGCAGCAGCGTGCTTAGCCGGCTTTGTCCCGATGGACGAGGTGAACGATGTTCCATGGCGATCCAGTGCTCCGCAAGAACCGCGCCATCGGCCTAAATCACCGCTTTGGCGCGAAGAAGGAAACCTCGCCGCGGTTTGGTAACCGCGTCGTTAGGCCTTCCCGTCTTTTCGGAACACCGCCGCCCAGTTCACCCAACGCTCGCCGACGTCACCTGGACGTCCTGGCCCCGTACGCATACTGCCGCCCTCCCTAGGCGGTAGCCGCGTCATACGCCCAATCAACAAAACCGATAGAGAATCACGCGGCTACTCTACCCAGAAGCGTATGTCTACTTTCGTCTTTGCAATAGAGGGGGATGAAAATTTTTCCGCATGCGGAGCAATTTGCACCGCTCGACGATCGTTTACGACGTGCACGGACGATGATCGCGGAGTGTTACCGCTCGTTTCATACGATTGATCGAAGAGATGGTTACGATCATGCGGTCTCATGCACGGAAAGAGTTTCGACGCGCATGCACTGAACGCATAACGTGTTTTTGCGATGCAGCGAATATTGCTTGGCGCTCGGAAGACAGCCGTTGGACTAGTTAAGCGATCGACCGGTTAGTAATGCAACGGGTGTTTGGAACGTGTCTTGCTCATTCGAAGTTTCTTGGCTCTGTTTGGTAGAAGGGGCTCCGGCACCACCGTCATAAGTGCCGGGGTAGGGTCAAGCTGGGGCGGTATTGCTGAGCGTCGCGTTGGGGACCATGGACACATACGATGAACTAACCGAGGCATTGACGCGGATCCGCGTGGCCACAACGCCGGGTGCGCTTTGGCCAAGCGTTAAGGAGTTCTCTGCCAACTTTGGTTACTCCCACCTCTCCGCGCTTGACCTCACCAGGGTGGATGGTGGCGCACAGGAAGCTGCACTTTATAGCGATGCGCCAAACGTCCTGTCGGTCCTCGACCGCGAGATGTCGATGGCGCAGCATCCGGTCATTCGCAACTGTTTTGAGGCGCCGGACACATTCCTCGTCTCCGATGTTCGCAATGCCCCTATTCATCGCGGCGCGCGCTGGCTGGACCTGATGGCAGATGTCGTCCGCAGCGGCGAAGGCCTGATCGTGCCCGTCTACCGTGCGGGACAGGCTATCGCCGGCACACATTTCGGCGGCGTAAAGCCGGACGTGTCGGTTTTGACACGAGCGCTGCTTCAGGTGGTGTCGCACGCGGCAGTCGAGCGGGCGCTCGAGCTTCGAGATGGCAAGCGGGCAGCGGTTAACGTGCTTTCGGCGCGCGAGGCGCAGTGCCTGCGGCACGTTGCGATCGGGCGGCCGGACGCCGAAATCGGGCGCCTCTTGGGGATCAGCGCGCGCACGGTCCGCTATCATGTGGACAGTGCCAAGACCAAATTGGGCGTTTCAACGCGGATTCAGGCCGTCGCCAAGGCTCTTCGCGAGCGCATCATCGCGTTTTAACGCGTGTCCTTAGGGTCGCAGTCACCGGCGCAGGGTGTGTGCTAAAACCCTTTCGGGGATGTGACTGGAGGGGACTGTGGGGCGTTGGTTTTGGCCATACGCTATTCTCGTCGTGGTTTTGACGGTTCTGGGCGCCTTCGGGGTCGGTTCGCTTGTGTTCGGCGCCGGCATCGATCGGATCAGCGGCCAGGTTGCGACTGCGAACGCGATTGTTGTCGAGCCCACGATGAGATTCATGATCTCTGCGCTAGAGATGGTTGCGCCATTCGACGTGCCCGCGTGGCTAAAACAAGTCTACGGCGTGTTGGTGGTGGTGGTGATCGGCGGGCTCGCGCTTTCGACAGTGTTGGGGTTGCTTTTGCTGCCCGTCTTCTACGCGCTCTACCGCAACGCGCGCTAACCCAGCGTCCTGCCAATCCAGATGATGCGGCCCAGCGTTTCGAGCGCGTCGGGATCCAGATCCGTATAGGGCTGATAGCGCGCATTGTCGGCCGCGATCGTCACGCGCTTTGTCGCCGGGTGCATCGTTACGCGGCGGATCAATAGCGTGTCGTCGAGCTTGAGAACGTAGATGCCTTCGCGGCCAAGATTGAGCTGTGCGGTGTCGACCAAGGCGCGATCGCCATGACCGAGCGTCGGTTCCATCGAGTCGCCCGACATCGCGATCGCTGCGAGTTGCGAAAACGGGCTCGACGAGATTTGGCGCAGCCAGGCGCTTGCGAACAATTCGAAGCCGATCGCGTTGGTGGTGTTGGCCAGCGCGTTGCGTCCGGTTGCCGAGCGCATATCGAACACGGGAACGCGTTCGTAGTCGGAGAGTTCGGGCAGCGGGTCTTGCGGTTCTGTGCGGGCCTGACGTTTCGCCTTAGCTGGTTCGCGTATGCGGCCGTCGCCGGTTTCGAGCCAGAGCGGATCTTGTCCGAGCGCGCGCGCGAATTTCGCGCCGTGCTTCGTTCCCTTGGCGCGGCCGGATTCGAGTTCCATGACGGCTTGTTGAGAGACACCAACGGCTCTGGCGAGCATCACTTGCGTCATGCCTAACGCTTCGCGCGCTTTCTTGATCCGTGTGCCTACGCCCGACATGCGAAGACCCTCCCGATTCCTCCAGCTTAGCGCGATGGGCGGCGAAGCGCCGCGATTGCCCGAATTCCGTCCTTTTCCCGCCATCGCACCCTTGGACTATGACGCGAACTCACGCAAAAGCGGCTTGCGTGGGTGCTGTGAATGAGGCTCTTTGAGCCTTGCATCAATGGTGGGGCTTGATGCCTTCGGCATGCGATTCCAACGGCGCGTTCGGCTGCGCGACTGAGAACATCCCTTGGGTCCTCGGGATGCTCGCGGTGTTGGTTCTGTTGCTCATCGCAGCACGCGTTGCGCTTTACTTGTTCGAACTTCGCGGACGAACGCCGGGCACGACCACCTCGCCGGTGCGGCCGGCGCGAATTGTCGTCCCCGGAAGTCCTCTGCAACCGACACCTCCCGAGCCCGTGAAACCGACGCCGTTGCAGCTGCGGGTCATCGATGCGCCGCATCTGAAGGCGAAGGATTTCGCGAGCGATCAGACGAAAGGCGATTTCGGCGACCTCGTCACCGACATCGTACTGACGAGCGATGGGTGGAAGAAGTTGGCGTCGAAGACATCGTCGGGCGGCGGCATCGGCGGGCTCTATGTGCGCGAGGTTAAGGGTGGGGGCGGGTTCGAAGCACTCGCGGTCGATACGAAGACGAACGAGGCGCCCTACAGTCCGGCAGCGATGTCGGATGCCGCGGTCGAGAACGCACTAAGCGCGCTCTATGCAGAGGGTGCGTTCGGCCGGTCGATCAACGAAGCGATCGCCAAGGAGTTGATCCGCGGACTGCGCAACGGGCCGCCGTTCTTCCGCAAAGAGCTGTGGCGGCACAATTTGTCCAATGGCGTGACGGCCATGACGCAACTTGGGTCCGCGGGCGAGCAGAAGGGCAGCACGATGCGCTCGCACGCGCGCCTGATCGAAGGTGTCTTCGCGGGTCTGCAACAGTTCGATCGCAGCGTCATTTATCTTGGCGGGCGCGCGCTCGACGACGAACCGGGCTAGGGCGCCGGTTCGATCTTGAAGACACTGCCCGACGCGTCGTCCGTCGTGACGTAGATGTAGCCGTCGGGGCTAACGCGCACGTCGCGAATGCGCTTGTCTAGCTTCGTCAACAGACGCTGTTCACCGAGGGCGTG
The DNA here is from genome assembly GCA_031365165.1 of Alphaproteobacteria bacterium. Taxonomy (GTDB): domain Bacteria; phylum Pseudomonadota; class Alphaproteobacteria; order Micropepsales; family Micropepsaceae; genus SZUA-430. The sequence goes on along the minus strand of JANLXP010000097.1, from coordinate 994 downwards.
GCCTTGGTCGTCGAGATCGACGCGGCGTAAGTGCTTGTGCGCCAGGGCTCCGACGAAGGCGTCACCATTCCATTGCGGGAACTTGTCGCCGCGATAGATGGCAAGGCCTGAGGGCGCCATTGACGGGGTCCACACCGCCACCGGCTGCATCATGCCGTGACGCTCAGTGAAGGGCGAGACGTAAGCGCCCGTGTAGTCCATCCCATAGGTGATGACGGGCCAGCCGTAGTTGCGGCCGGGAGCGATGATGTTCAGTTCGTCGCCGCCTTGGGGCCCGTGCTCGGTTTCGTAGAGGCGGTTGGTGACCGGATCGTACGCCAAACCCTGCTCGTTGCGGTGGCCGAGCGTGTAGACGTCGAAATTCGTGACGCCGATCGCGCCGACGAACGGGTTGTCTTTCGGCACGCTGCCGTCATCATTTAGGCGCACGATCTTTCCGAGGTCGGAGTTTATGTCTTGCGCCTTCTCGCGGTACTCGAATCCATCGCCGATCGTGAGCGCGAACGTGCCGTCGGCCAGGAACGCCATCCGCGCGCCGTAGTGATTGTTCGTGTCCTTCGATGGTTTGGCCTCGAAGATGACCTTCAGGTCTTGCAGCGCCGTGCCGTCGAAGCGGGCGCGCGCGACGCGGGTTGCGTTCGCGGCGTCGGTGCCATTTGCGTAGGTAAGGTAGAGGAAACTGTTTTCGGCGAACTTCGGATGCAGGACGACATCGAACAGTCCGGCTTGGCTTCCCGTATGCACTGGGGGAACGCCGGCAATCGGTTGCGTCTCAAGCTGACCGTTCTTGATCAAGCGCAGGCGGCCTGCGCGCTCCGTCACCAGAATCGAGCCGTCGGGTAAGAAGGCCATCGACCAAGGGTGATCGAGGCCCTTTGCCACTTCGGTTGCCTTGTATCCGGTGTCGACGGCGGGGGCGTCCAGCGGCTTCGGCGGCGGCAGATTCAGTGGGTCGGGTAGGACGTCCGCGAGGGCCGCGGCTTGTGTCATGATG
>JANLXP010000072.1:0-4875 GCA_031365165.1 Alphaproteobacteria bacterium | reverse complement strand
GCCACATACTCGGCCGCCGAACTGAAGACGATGCAGGAAGTCATCACACTCATCGTCTTCGCGGGGTTCTCGGTCCTCTACCTCGGCGAAGCGCTGAAGTGGAACTATGCGGTCGGCTTCGCCATGATCGCGGGCGGCGCGTTCGTCGTCTTCAACAAGTGGTAGTTGCAAGCGCGAAGCAGCGCTGAGGTGCAGACTCCGAACCGAGCCGGTGATTCGACCGGCGGGGACCGGGGAGGGGACCATGAAAGCGCTTCGGGCTGGCGTCGCGACTGTGTCGTTGCTGGTGCTTGCCGCCTGCGCATCGTTGAGCGCGCAAACCAACCGCCCGCTCGCGACCGCAATCAACGGCCCGGCCTATCGCATCGACGCGATCCCCGACAACACGTCGGCCGAACTCTTCGTCGTGCTCTCGTTTTCGGGCGGCGGTAAGCGCTCCTCCGCGTTCGGCTACGGCGCACTGACAGCACTGCGTGAAATCACCGTCGACTTCGGCCAAGGCCGGCGCAAACTGACCGAAGAAATCGATGTGGTCACCGGCGTCTCCGGCGGCAGCTTCACGGCGTCGGCCTTCGCGCTCAAACGCGACGCGCTCTTCACGACGTATGTCGACGAGTTCCTGAAATACGATCTGAACAGCGACATCTTCGGGCTCTATCTGCTGCCGTGGCGGTGGGATTGGTTGTTCAATCCAAACTGGGGCACGAACGACGAGATGGCCCGCATCTACGACGACCTCCTATTCAAGGGGACGGACTACGGCGACCTCGCAAGGCTGGGACGTCCGTTCTTAGGCGTCCAAGCAACCGACTTCGCGAACGAAGCCCCCTTCCTGTTCAGCCAGGAGACGTTCGACTGGATCTGCTCCGACATCACGACCTACCCAGTGGCGCGCGCCGTCGCCGCATCGAATGGTTTCCCGGTGCTGTTCTCGCCGATCAGCCTGCGCAACTACGCCTACGACGACACGCAAGCTTGCACCCGGCCGAAATGGATCGAGGCCTATGCGGGCATCGACGACGAACTCTCGCGCCGGCGCCACTTGGCGGACCTCGCGACGTCCTACCTCGACAAGCGCAAGAGCGCGTACGTCCACCTGCTCGACGGCGGCGTCTCCGACAACTTGGCGCTCCGCGGCTTCATCCAGCTGCTCGCTCCGGTCAGCGAAGGCACTGCCGAAGACGAACGCATGAAGCGCATCCAACACGTACTGATCGTGAGCGTCGACGGCCAAGCCGAACCGGACCGCGAAATGACCGACGTGCCCTACCTCGACAGCGTCGTCCGCGTGCTGGGCGCCGTGACCTCGACGGTCATCGATCGCTACGGCTTCGAGACGCTGATCCACGCCCGCGAAATGACGGGCCGCCTGGCCGCAGCCTTCGCCCGCCGCGGCTGTGCCCTCGGCGCGGACGGCAAGCCCGAGGCCTGCCGCAAGGTCGAGCCGCACTTCGCGCACGTCTCGCTCGCGGACCTCGCCGACGACGACAGCCGCAAGGAATTGGCCGCAATTCCGACTGGGCTTACGATCGCCGACTCGAACGTCGACGCGCTGGTGAAAGCAGGCCACGACGCGATCCTGTGCGACCGAGATATGCGCGGCTTCTTTAGCACCCTGCCGAACGCCGTGCTGCCGCCGGTGCCCGCGCGCTGCAGGCCTTATCGGCCAGGCTCGGAGGAGGTCAACGCAGAGGCCGCAAAGCGCAGTGCCGAGCGCGCATCCCGCGCGCTCACGCCCTGATCTTGCCGGAGCCGCTTCCAAGCGTCGAAGCTGAGCACGAGATCGAGCGCCGCAATCAACTGCTTGTCGTCGGCGACCTTCGCCGGCAACACGCGGAGCAAGCCTTCGCTTTGCAGCTTCACCAACGCGTTGTGCTCGGACGTCAGAAAGCGCGAGGTATGACGGTGTGCATCGCTCGCGACCTTGAACGGCAATAGCCGCTCGAAAATCTGCGCGCGCCGGTCGATCAGTTCGTCGAGCCGCCCGCGCCAATCCGAAGCCGCGAAAGGCTGCTCGATAATCGGCCGGATATCGGCCGTCATCCGCTCCGAGATCGAGGCATGCAAACTCTCGCGATCGGCAAAGTGGCGAAACACGGTCCGGAGCCCGACGCCGGCTTCCTTCGCAACCAACTCGGCGCTGGGATGAATATTCCCGGCCTCGACGAGCGTCAGCAAAGCGTTGACGATCTTGCGCCGGTTGTCGACCCCGCGCGTCCGCCGGCCGTCGGTCTGAGGGTTAAGCTGCAACATCGGCTTTGCGTCCATATTCTAGGGCGGCAACGAAGGCGAGCACGATGACCGTGGCGAGCGCACCCCATTGGCCCGGCACATCGTGCGGCAGCGGGCGCCATACGAAGAGCAAGAACACGGCCAGCCCCGTTTGAACGGTGTGAATGAGCAGGAGCGGGCGCACGAAGGTGCGAAACTTGATAACGGCCGCAAAGTCGATCAAGGCAAAGCTCAATTGTTCCCCGCCGACCGCGGCGATGAACGAGAGTACGATCGGCGTTCCTTGCGAGATGTCGAGACCCGCGATCTGCATGAGGCCGCCGTCGGGCGCGAACATATGGATCGAGCCGCGCACGACATTGATGACGCCGAGCAGCGCGATAACGGCGAGCGAAAGACGCGACGGCTCCATCACAACGGCCCCATACCGCGCTGCGCGACTTGGATCAAAAGCTGACCAGCGAGACCCGCTTCCCGATGCACACCGATTTTAGCAACGTGCGGCGACATTGCGATTTCCACGAAGGCTTCCGACGATGGGTATTCGACCAGCGCCACGGCATCCCACATCTCGTCGACTTGACCGATGACCATCGACTTGATGTCGCCCATGAAAAGCACCTTGCCGCCGTTCTCGATCACGAACTGCAGCATCTCCATGCCGTAGCGATTGTACGCGCTGCGGCCATCGCTGCCGTCCACGGTACCGTCTTTGTACTTCGCCTGATCTTTGAACTTGAGCAGGTTCAGCATGACGATAGGCGTGTTCGAGCCCTTGGTGACGGTCTCGGTCAGCTGCTCGCCGGATGGATAGACAGCGTTTTCAACTTTCATAGCTAGCCTCACTTCGTGCTGGTGATGAAACGATGAATGATGTCGACGAGTTCGCCGGACGCGTCTTCTTGCAAGAAGTGGCCGGCGTCTTTGACGATCGTGTGCGGCTGCCCCTTCGTGCCGGGGACGCGCTCTTGGAAAATGCGCTCGCCGCCTTTGGTCACAGGGTCGGAGTCGCTGAACGCGGTGAGGAAGGGTTTGTTGAAGCGGCCAAGGACTTCCCACGCGGCCTTGTTCTCGGCCACCGAGCCGTGTTCAGGCGTAACCGGGACAAGCGCCGGAAAGCGGCGCGCGCCCGCCTTGTATGTTTCGTCAGGAAACGGCGCCACGTAGGCGGCTTTCACCGCATCGCTGAGGCCATTCTTCGTGCCCATCGCGAGGATTTCGCCGATCGGAAGTTCGGGGACCGATTGGCTGAAGTCCAGCCACTGTTTGAACCCGTCCGTCATGCCGGTGCCGATCGGAAGGCCCGTGTTGCCAACAACGACGCGCGCAAAGCGCCCCGGAAACGCAGCAACCAGGCGCAACCCGATGAGGCCACCCCAATCCTGGCAAAACAGCGTGATATTCTCGAGCTTCATGGCGATCAGCCAATCGCTCATCCACTTCACATGGCGCTCGAACGTGTAGTCGCTCTGTTCGGTCGGTTTATCGGATTTGCCGAAGCCGATGAGATCCGGCGCCACGGCGCGGTGTCCCTGAGCAACAAGGCCCGTTATCATCCGGCGATAGAGAAACGACCATGACGGCTCGCCGTGCAGCATCAGAACCGGCGCCGCATCTCGCGGCCCCTCATCAACGTAGTGCAGCCGCATCTCTGTCTCATCGCTGTCGCGGATCGTCAGATAGTGAGGCGCAAACGGATAATCGGGCAGGCCCGCAAACCGGCTATCCGGGGTGCGCAAGGTCTTCATGGGCAGACTCCGAGAGAGCTTGAATTAGTGACACTAGGAGTGTCACTATCTGTAAACAAGGTCAAGGGGTGAGGACATGCGACGTTTTTTTCTAGGTCTAATTGCGCTCGCGGTAATCGCGGGCGGAGTCGCTTACGCGTTCCGCGGCGACATCGCCATCGCGCTGATGAAGCGCACGCTCGACACGAATTTCGCGGTCGATGCGCTCGCCGAATTGCCGGACGGCTTACACGTCGGCCTCTGCGGTGCAGGTGCGCCGATGCCCTCCGCCGATCGCAGCGGACCTTGCGTCGCGATCGTCGCGGGTAAGCGTTTGATGATCATCGACGCGGGAACTGGCGGTGTGCGCACCTTGGCGCGCATGAGATTGCCGCCTGGCAAGATCGAGCGCGTCATGCTCACGCACTTCCACTCCGACCACATCGACGGCCTCGGCGAGATGATGTTGCAGCGCTGGGTCGGCGCCTCCAACACCGCGGCACTTCCCGTGCACGGACCCACGGGTGTCGAAAGCGTGGTCGATGGTTTCAACACAGCCTACACACTCGACAAGGGCTATCGCGTCGCCCATCACGGACCGCAGTACGTTCCGCCGTCAGGTTTCGGCGGCGTTGCAGTGCCGTTCGTGCTCGGCGAGAACGGCGAAGCTCTTGTGCTGGACGACGGCGGGCTGAAAATCGTGGCGTTCAAAGTCGATCACGCACCCATCGAACCCGCAGTCGGCTACCGCATCACCTACAAGGGCCGCATCGCCGTCATCAGCGGGGACACGAAACCGTCGGCCATGGTCGAAGCCCAAGCGAAAGACGCCGATCTGCTCGTGCACGAAGCGCTGTCGCCAAAATTGGTAGGCATGATCGGCGACGCGGCAAAGGCCGGTGGCCAACCGAACATC
>JANLXP010000049.1:0-2579 GCA_031365165.1 Alphaproteobacteria bacterium | reverse complement strand
CAGCGCGTGGGCATCGCGCGTGTGCTGTACCAGCAGCCCGAACTGCTGCTGGCCGACGAGCCGGTCTCGGCGCTCGACGCCTGCAAGCCCGTGATTGTCGACATTCACATAGCCAAGCGCGTGCGCCGCGGTCCGCCCGTTCGGATAAACGCGCCGCGGCTCCGACCGGAAATGCAATCCCGGAATCCCGAGCTGCCGCACGGCTTCTTGTTGGCGAGGGGGCACGTCGCGCTTGATCCACACGAACGCCTGACGGCCCGAGAGCTTCTTCGTCAGCGCCTTCGCATCGAGCCCCGGCAAGATTGCCTGCAACGCTTGCGCCGTCTCCGCCGGATCCCAAACCACGCGTGCATCCGCATAAAGCGAAGCCGCTTGCAAATCCGTCGCCAGGATTTCGCCCGTCCGATCGACAATGTCGGCGCGGTAGTACGAGGCATCGCTCGTGACGCGCGCCGCTGCGCGAGACGCGCCCTCGCGGAACATCGTGACTTCCACAAGCCGCCCGAACAGCACCGCGAACACGACCCCGAAGATAGCCAGTGCGTACGTCAGCCGTTGACGCGTTCGCGCCATCGCCGCTTTCGCAACGCCTTCGAGGGTGATCCGGTCTTCAAGTTTCACGGAACCGCCTGCGGCAGTGCCGGCTTGAAACGAGGCCTCGGTGCATTCGGCACCACTCTTGGCGGAAGCTCACTCGCTTCGACGATTGGCGATGCATCGGCAGGCGACGGATTGCGCAACGGCAACGACGCCAGCACCACGATCTGCGAGGCGCCCGGCTGCTTCAGTGGCAAATGTTCCCGCGCCAGCGTCTGCAAGCGTTCGGGTTGATTGAGATAGGACCACTCCGCCTTCAGCACGCGGATTGCTTCCAGCTCGCTCACCAGCGACGCTTTCAGCGCCGTAAGTTCACGTTCCTGTCCCTGCACGCGCGAAACGCCGTTGTAGAGTTCGAAGCAAATGAGCGCGAGCAAGGCAACGCCGCTGACACCCACAAAGCGGATCACGCGCGCACCTCGGGAAGCACGCCGGCCTTGATGGCATCGTAGGGAATGGCAGGCGCGCCGGTGCGAACGGCCGAGCGCAGCTTGGCCGAGCGCGACCGTGGATTGCGCAGAAGCTCCGCCCGGCCCGGCGCCACGGCGCGCTTCACATCAAGTTGGAACGAGGCAGTCGGTGCACTCACCGGTGCAACGGGCATATGCCGCGATCCTTGCGAAACCTTGCCCGAACGCTCCGCCAGAAACTGCTTCACGATCCGGTCTTCGAGCGAATGGAACGAAACAACCGCAAGGCGCCCGCCCGGCTTCAGCAACCGCTCGGCCGCCGCAAGCGCGCGCGTCAACTCGCCAAGCTCGTCGTTGACGTAGATGCGCAGCGCCTGAAACGTGCGCGTCGCCGGATGAATGCCGTTCGTGTAACGGCCAATCGCTTTGGCGCAGATACTTGCAAGCTCAAGCGTGCGCGTGATCGGCCCTTTGAGCCGAGCCGCCACGATCGCGCGCGCGACGGCATTCGCGCGATCTTCCTCGCCGTACGCGAACAGAATGCCGGCAAGCGCTTGCTCGCTGTAGGTATTGACGATCCCTTCCGCCGAGATCCCGCTCACACCCATCCGCATGTCGAGCGGCCCGTCGTTTTGGAACGAGAATCCGCGCTCGGCCTCCTCCAATTGGAACGACGAAACGCCCAGGTCGAGCACAATGGCGTCGACAGCGTCCACGTCGTGGCCGGCGAGCAGATCCTGCATGGAACCGAATGATCCGTTGATCAGCGTCAGCCTGCCTGGGAATTCCCTAACGAATTCTTTACCGCGCTCGATTGCGGTGGGGTCGCGGTCGATGCCGTAGATCGAGCAACGCGCCCGCCGGAGCAGCACGCGCGAGTAACCGCCGCCGCCGAATGTTCCGTCGACGATGACCTGACCGTCGCTCGGCTGCAGTGCCTCGACGACTTCGCTGAGCAGAACAGGAATATGGACCGTATCGTTCATGGGTTCCCTCCGCCGTTCTTGACCTGCATCTGACCGCGGTTCTCCGTCGCCGACCGCCGTGCCTGCAGCTTTCTGATTTCAAGCGCTCGCGGTTCCCAAACCTCGAAACACTGTCCCTTACCCACGAACGCGGCGGCATCCTCGAGCCCCGCGTGCCGCATCAGTTGCTCGGGAAAGAGCACCCTGCCCTCGCTGTCGAGGCTGAGTTCAACCGTATCGCCCAGCCACACATAGGCGAAGTCGTCATAAAGCTCGCTCGACGGGTCGTGCTGGTCGATCTTTGCCTGAATGATCGCCATCCATTCCGCGCCCCCGGCCATAATCGCGGGACCGGTCGTCGAGGTCCTGGCAAAGATGGTGCGCGATCCTTGCGCGTCCAACACCTCGCGAAAGCGCGCCGGCACCGAGATGCGGCCCTTGGCGTCGACCCGGTTGACGAACGTCGAGAGAAAGGGCCGGGCGACCGTCATGACCGCCCCCCAAACTGCTCAAAGCAATGCCAACCGACCGCCGCCATCGACCCAAAAACCCACCGCCCAAACAAGGCGACCCATGAATGGAAAGAGCGCGATGGAAGCCGCGCCCG
>JANLXP010000976.1:0-2847 GCA_031365165.1 Alphaproteobacteria bacterium | reverse complement strand
GCCTGAACGATCAGGATCGACGAAATTTGGGAGACTACGCTGCTATTCTGCGGACAATTACTTCGCAGGGTGACGGACGGAAAATTGACAGAAATATTTGGCGCCGCTTCTATGACCTTACACCGAAGACGACGAAAGCTCTTCCGTGTTGGGCCGTCACGTCTCTATCTGCTCGAGGAAGAATACCGTTCGTTTCCGGGGCATTCGATCTTGTCGTAATTGATGAGGCCAGTCAGTGCGATATTGCCTCAGCGCTTCCACTGCTATTTCGAGCGAAGCGAGCCGTCATAATTGGCGATCCGCTGCAACTCCGGCACATCAGTCGGCTTTCGCCTCTGCGCGATCAGACCCTTATGATCAAGCACCAGGTACTGGACAGCCCAGGAGCGAGTTGGGGCTATAGTGCCAGCAGTTTATATGACGTCACCGCGACACGGACCAAGACTGAATCGATTGTCGCATTGCGTGATCACCATCGCAGTCACGCAGACATCATCGGCTTTTCGAACCGCTTTTTCTACCGAGGCAACTTAAGGGTCGCAACAGACTATCGACGATTGAAGCGTCCTGGAGGGCCAGCAGTAAGGTGGATCGGTGTTACCGGCAACGTTATCCGACCGCCAACAGGAGGCGCAACGAACCGCTCCGAGGCCTCCGCTGTTGTCGAAGAGCTGCGCCGACTTGCCATTGTGCAACGCTTCTCCGGCGAGATCGGCGTCGTGACACCCTTTCGCGCCCAGGCAAACTTGATAGAAGAACTGATCGCACTTGACGAAGTAGTGGCGCCTGTACTGGCATCTAGAAACTTCATCTGCGAAACAGCTCACCGTTTTCAGGGTGATGAGCGCGACTTGATCTTGTTCTCACCAGTGGTATCGCAAGGCACCCCGGTGGGGGCCATAGGGTTCCTAAAGAGCCAAGGCAATATCTTCAATGTTGGTATTACACGTGCGCGCGCGGCGCTAATCGTGGTTGGCGACGCCGCTGCGTGCGCGGCAAGCGGAGTGGAATATCTTAAGGCGTTCGCTGCGTATGTTGCCGAGTTAAGCAGCGAGGCCAAGAAGCCACTTCTTTCAACCGCCACGATCCCTTCCGGTCGCGACTATCCTGCAGTTGCTCATCCGGAACGAGTATCGGATTGGGAGAGAATTTTCTACACGGCGCTTACCGATGCAGGTTTCCGCCCAATCCCACAATACAATGTCGATCAATACGCGTTGGATTTTGCCTTGATACGTCCAAATGGCAGGCGCTTAGACATTGAGGTCGATGGCGAGCGATATCATCGAGACTGGGACGGCGAACTCACACGGCGGGATCAGTTAAGAAATCTGCGGCTGATTGAAATGGGGTGGGATGTATTGAGACTTTGGGTCTACGAAGTTCGCGACGACTTGCAGACCTGTATCGACCGAGTAGCTTCTTGGGCGGAGCTGGCCGATCTCCTCCCATCGGTTACCGACGCTTAGCGATCTGCCCTACTCCCGCCCCTTCGTATCGAGCCAAACCTTCAGCCGATCGAGCTGTCGTGCAAGCATCTCCATCTCCGCATCATCCCACCCGGAAAACACCTCCGCGAACTGGGGCACGAACGCAGCAACCGCACGGGCCTGCATCTCGAGACCCTTCGGTGTGATCGTGAGTAACTTCGAGCGGCCGTCGCCGGGTGCGGGATCAGCCTTCAAGAACTTGCGCGCGACGAGCTTCTGCACCGTCTTTGTCACGCCGGGTTGCGGTTGCTGCAACGCGGAAGCGACGCTCGTCACCGTCTTCGCCTCCGCCGGCCGGTGGCTAAAATGGTTCAGCATCACGAACTGCGGGAACGGCAGCTTGAGTTCGTCGAGCGCGCGGCCCGCGCGCGTCGTCGCCAACTGATCGATGATGCCGATCCAATTGAAAATGCGCCACCCGATGGCCGCCTGCGCTTCTGTGGGTCGTGTCGCCATGCGCTATGTATGCGTCAGGTTCGTATGATCGCGTCAAGAGGCCGCCGTGGCGAAGGCTCGGCAGGCGCCGCGCGCCCGAGACGGAAAAACATCTGCACGGTCTCGCTGTCGGCAGCACCAACCGCGCGCTTATGCTCGGCGAGCACCGGCAGCATCTCGGGAAATTCCTGCAACGCTTGGCTCAACGGCTGCATCGCAAGCCCAAGCTCCGTCGCCTTCAAATTCGCGCGCACATAGGCAGCCCCCGCTGCGAGCTGCGCCCGCCGGTCGTTAGCGCCTGTCACGATCCAAGCAAACGCTTTGACCGCCAATTGAGGATCGATTTGCGACAACGCTTGGCCCCGCGTGAACGGCTCCATCGCATTCTGCTGCGTGAACAGTCCAAGCTTGTTCGCCCACCAGAAGAACGGTCCGTGCATGGAAAGACCGTCGCGATGCTTCGCGATCTCGGGGCCGGTGATGCGAAACACATCGACGCTCTCTTTGAAGGTTGCATCTTTCTTGACCTCGATTTGCCAAGCGCGCTTCGCGATCGCCGCAAGACCGGCGATTTGTCGCTCGTCGCCGGTCCAGCCGAAGCGCACCGGCAACCCACTGAACGCACCGCCCAATGCTGCGGCCTCGGCCGGCGTAACCGCATTTGCTTCGAACGCACTACGGTTCGTGCGCCGCTTCAATACTTGCGCGAACAGCGGATCGCGCGCGACGGTCGTATCCGGCACAAACACAACGCGGCACACCGGTTGCTCGCCGACACCGTTCTCCGGCCAATCGCCGCCTGGTTTCGCGGGGACATCGGTTCGCAAGCCCTGCTCCACCGCCGCCATCGGTAAGTGTTACTAGATCGCCCCGCACCCTACTGTGATCTGCGGCGCGTAGGGATAGTTCTCCGTCTACAACC
>JANLXP010000966.1:0-1288 GCA_031365165.1 Alphaproteobacteria bacterium | reverse complement strand
GGTCCGAGGCGATCAAGGAGAGCAAAGGAATCCCGGACAAAGAAAACCTGATGGACCGCATGAACGCCACGGAACTTGCGGCGAACCAATTCCGCATGACGCAGACGCGCGACAAGCTGCAGCGCGAACGCGTGCGCGACCAATCGCGCGCGATCCGCACGCACGAACAGGTCGGCCGCGAAGTTCGCGACGCCATCGTGCGCATCGGCGGCGACCTGCCCGAGACGATCGCGCCAGCCGAACACATCAAATCGGTTGCAAAGAGGCTGAAGACCGCCAAACCTAAGCTTGCGCTTGAAGAGAAAGATGCGTTTGGATTGCTGGGAGAACGAAAGAAGAGCTAGGCGGTTTGTCCCCGGATTCGCAACGCTTGCCACGGTGTGCGCCGTCTCGCAAACTTGCTATCCTCCTGAGTAAGCACAATGCGGGGAGACACAGAGTGTTTCGGGTATTGGCAACCACAACATTAGTTCTTTCGCTAATTGGGCCATTGGTCGCCGCTCCTATAAAGGCGGAGACTAGCGTTGATCGGCCCCTCGCGACCGAGCTCTTTGTGAGCGTCGGCGACGTGATGTTGAAAGTGGAAGTGCGCGAAAGTCTGCCGAACGCGTTTGGCGGAGCGGACATATTTGGAAGGACGCGCGATCGAGGTTTTTCCGATTTGCGCTATATGGGTGTCGATCCAACGGGCTATCCCGTTTTTCGTCGCCGTGACGTTGACATCATCACGAATGAAACAACGATGAGCCGGTCGGGGACGGGATCGGCCGTGGTGACGGTTCCGCCTGCCAATTCAGGATTACCGATTACCGGCATTATTTCTCGTCCGCACGCTCCGAGCATCCAAGCCTTGCCGCCGGACACAGTTGAATTCGGCTTAGACCTATCGAAGAGCCGTGTTCTGACAATACGAGACCGCACGGTCGAGATCATCGACGCTAGCGGAGCAGGAGTGCGTTACAGAATTCTGGGCGGCTCTTGAGCGAGTTGCAAAGCCCTTTGCTTGACGTTGCCCAGCAAATCGGGGGTTCATTGCTGCTATGGGCGTGAATCTTGTTGTGGCCGTCACAGACAGAGATTGGTTTGACCATCTCCGTAGTCGCACCGATTTGGTGGAAGTGAATTTTTGGGCACCTTCAGCGTCCTCGTTCAAGGCGCTGCAACCCGGCGAGTTATTTCTCTTCAAGCTTCATGCGCCGCACAATTACATCGTTGGGGGCGGCGTGTTCGCTTACGCAAACGAGCTGCCTTGCTCGCTCGCGTGGGAGGCGTTTGGTGAAGGCAACGG
>JANLXP010000944.1:0-5375 GCA_031365165.1 Alphaproteobacteria bacterium | reverse complement strand
GTAATGCTTAATAAAGCTTAATCGCGAAGGCACCTTCGTAAATTCGCCAGTGAAAAATGTGTCAGGGCTGACGTATTCCGGCGACACCATCAGCTTAGGGCAACCTTAAGACCACTTCAGCCATAATCCCCCGTGGTTTAGGCGGGCTTACTCATGTGCCCTCTAATGCGCGCAAGCGGTTCCGCTTGCGGTCCGGATCGTTTGATCCGCGGCTTCTCGCCGATTTCGGCGCGCGCAGAAGTGGTGACACAGCGGATATGCCCGCATCGGGAACGCAGCGTGCCGGAAGGGCGGTTCGCGGCGCAGAAGTTGCAAAGGCCGTGTCAAACGGCTGGGTCAAAAAATTAGGGGGGGTTGTCATGAAATCGCGCGAGGGATTGGTCCGGCTGCACCGGTTTCGGGTCGAGGAAATCCGCAAACGCTTGAAGTCGCTCGACGACATGCGCGGCGACTTGGCCAAGAAAATGGGCGACCTTGAGACGATGGTCCAAGAGGAACAGCGCCGCTCGATCAACAGCGATCTGGGGCGCCTTGCGTTTCCGTCGTTCGCGCGTTCGATCCAGGCACGGCGCGAAAACATTCAGCGCACGATCGACGAGGTCGAGAAGCAGGCTGCGACCGTCAGCGAAGAGCTGCAGGCCGCCTACCGCGAACTCAAGAAGTATGAGATCGCGGTCGAAGGCGAGGTCCAGCGCGACCGGGTCGAGTATGCCCGCCAGGTACAGGCCGACCTCGCCGAGATGGCGATGGAGCGTCAGGTCCGCAAAGCTTAAGCCGCCCTGCCGAACAGCGAGGGTTGGTACGGTCTGGCCGCTGCCGATAGGGGCGCGGTCACGGGCCGCATATCGAGTTCCATCGACGCTAAGGGCTGCAACAGCGCCATCAGACTTTCGAGCGAGGCGTTCGGGTTCAGCCAGGTGGCGAGGCCCGCATCATCCAAAATCACCGGCATGCGATCGTGGATCAGCGAGATCATGCGGTTGGCCTCGCATGTGACGTAGGCGAAGCTTTCGCTCATCCGGCCGGTCTGTGCAGGCGAACGGGCCCAAAGCGCCGCAATCATTAGCGGTCGGCCGTTTCTGAGCCTGAACGCGTATTCGCGGGTTTTGACGCCGGCGACGCGCTTCCATTCATAGAACTGGTCGGTCGGCACGACGCAGCGCTGCGTGTTCAACAGGCGGCGCCAGTCCTGCGTTTCGACGATCGCGTCGGCCTGCACGCTGATCAGCGGCTGGCGTTCCGGTTCGCCGCGTCTCCATTCTGGTACCAAACCCCAGCGCATCGGCGTCAACGCCAACTCGCCGATATCGCGGCGGTGGATGACCATGCGTTTGGCCGTCGGGTCGCCATCCCAGCGGCGGCGGTTGGAGATGCGGAGGGATTCGTTTTGGCTCCACTCCTGAGCGTGGAGGCGAAGCACCTTCGCGGGGTCTTTGATCTCTCTTTTGCCGAACATCGTTTTGCCTATCGCGTCGTTCATTCGTGCCCCAGGTGTGTTTGTTCCCTATTTGTTCACCAGAGTCAAGTGCCCCGGTTGTGTGTTGTTGCCGGGCGTCGCCGCGCTCTCTTAGGGTCGGCCCCTCAAGTTGGGTGTTGGGGGATTTCGAATGGCGATGCGGGTGGTTATGACGGCGCTGATTGCAGCGCTGACGATGGGGTTTGCGTTTCCGGGGACCGCAGCTGAAGACAATTGGATCCCGCTGCGCGACGGGTTGAAGGCGCGCTTCCTCACTGCATTCGAAAACACCGACGCGGACAAGCCTCGCACACTCTTCGCCAACTTCGTCTTGAGCGACACAAGCGTGCTCGCCGATCACGCGCGCACTATCGAGATCGCCGATCAGCTGTTCGGGCGCATCGTGCTGGTGCCTGCGGATGCGAAAGGGTTCAAGCGCGCGGTCGTTAATCTGTTGATCTCGGAAACGAAGACGGGCGCGACGACGAAGCAGACGTTCGAAGACTTCGCGTATGCGCGCGGCAGCAACAGCGTGTGGCTGCGTCAGGCAGGGGCGCAGCCGTGGAAGACGGCGCAAGATGCACAATGGCAGCAGCCGCAGTCAGAGACAGTCGTCCTCTCGGTCGGTACCGTCTATGTCGATTTCGCCGGCGAGATTTTTGCCCCGCCGGGATCGAAGAAGGCGCTTGGCGTCGAGCTGCGCTCCAGCACGCCGGTCGGAAACATTCCGGGCAAGTACACCGAGATCAAAGAACTCTGGGGCCGGCTCGATCATGCGAAGCTGACCGAGCAAGGCTTCGACTTCGTTCACCTGGAAAACTACTCGGAGCCCTTGCTCGGGAAATTCCAGGTACGCCAGCGCGTCTATCTCGATATTCGCAGGCCCGACGTCGGCGATTGGCCCACGCTTCCCGACACCGCGCCGCTGGATGGTGCGAAGGACCCGCTGGTTGCTGGGATCGGCTCTAGCGTCGAAGACGATGCAACGCGCTTTGCGTCGGCTGCCGTCGGTTCAATCGTTACTGTTAGCAACCGCAGCGACGCCACGAAGGGTGTGACCACCGGTGTCGGCATCAGTTCGCGCGGTGTCCCCGGCAAGCAGAAGGGGCCCTCGGCCTTCGATTACCTGAAGTCCGCGCAATGAACGCTTCGCGGTGACGCGAGGCCATGGCAAACT
Organism: Alphaproteobacteria bacterium; assembly: GCA_031365165.1. Taxonomy (GTDB): domain Bacteria; phylum Pseudomonadota; class Alphaproteobacteria; order Micropepsales; family Micropepsaceae; genus SZUA-430. The sequence goes on along the minus strand of JANLXP010000944.1, from coordinate 2,742 downwards.
TACTTCACGATGCGTCGCGCCGCACGTCGTTGCGGCTGGCGTTAACACATTGAGCTTGAGGACAACGCGACATGGCCGCAGAGCAAAAGCCCGCAGTAGACGCGATCACGGGTGAAGGTGGAGGGCTTCAGCGTGTGCTTGGGCCGTGGCATCTGATTGCCGTCGGCATCGGCGCGATCATCGGCGCCGGCATATTCGTCATCACCGGTACGGCGGCCGCGCAGTATGCAGGCCCGGCCATTGTGATCTCGTTTGTCATCGCGGGCGTCGGTTGCGTGTTCGCGGGGCTTTGCTACGCCGAACTTGCGGCGATGATCCCGTTTTCGGGCAGCGCCTATACCTACTCCTATGCCGCGTTCGGCCGTTTCGCCGCGTGGGTCATCGGTTGGGACTTGGTGCTTGAGTACGGCATGGCAGCGGCCAGCGTTTCCGTCGGATGGTCAGGATACTTTACTGGGTTCATGGCGCGGTTCGGCCTTACGATCCCTCCCGCGTTGTCGTCAGCACCGGTCACGATCAAGGACGGCCTTTTCGTGTTTACCGGCGCCATCGTCAATTTGCCGGCCGTTGCGATCATCGGACTTTTGACGGCGTTGCTGATTGTCGGCATCCGCGCTTCGGCGACCGTCAACGGGTTGATGGTCCTTCTCAAAGTGCTGGTCGTCGTCCTCGTCATCTTGTTCGGCCTGCCTTTGATTCAGATGGCCAATCTCGTGCCGTTCATCCCTGAGAACACGGGCACCGTCGGCCAGTTCGGTTGGTCGGGCATCCTTCGAGCGGCCGGCGTCATCTTCTTTGCCTATATCGGCTTCGATGCGGTGTCTGTTGCGGCACAAGAGGCCAAGAACCCGCAGCGCGATATGCCGATCGGGATTTTGGGATCGCTTGCGATCTGTACCGTCCTCTACATTCTGATGTCGCTGACCATGGTCGGCCTCACGCCATACCCAACACTGAACGTCGCCAACCCGGTGTCGGTCGCAATCGCGGCCGCGGGCGATCAGGTTCCGGGCTGGCTTGGTGCGGCCGTCGAGATCGGCGCTATCGCCGGCTTGTCGACGGTGATCTTGATTTCGCTCTACGGGCAGAGCCGCATCTTCTATTCGATGTCGCGCGATGGGCTGTTGCCGTGGTTCGACAAGATCGACCCGAGGTTCGGGACACCGGCGCGCGGGACGCTGATCATCGGTATCTTCTCGGCGATCTTCGGCGGTCTCTTCCCGATCGACATTTTGGGCGAACTCGTGTCGATCGGAACGCTGCTTGCGTTCATCCTGGTGTGCATCGGCGTCATCGTGTTGCGCTACACGAAGCCGAACGTGCCGCGGCCGTTTAAGACGCCGCTGTCACCGATCGTGCCAATTCTGGGCGTTATCGTGTGCGGCGCCATGATGGCGCTGTTGCCTGGCGATACGTGGATCCGCCTTGGCGTGTGGTTCCTCATCGGCCTCGTGATCTATGCCGTCTATGGCGCCGGCAATGCGAAGAAGATGACGTGGATGATCGGCGACCCGATGCCGCCGAAATAGGTTAGTTCGCTTCGGCCTTTTGAGGTGCCGGTTGCGCCGCCTTTTTTCGCGGCGCAACTTTGAGGGCGAGCGCGACGTTTGCCGCCATCTTGTCGGCCATGTAGCCCAAGTCGTTGATCGCGCCGTCATAGGTGCCGCGCCAAACCGGGTGGTGGCTATTGGCGAGCCGGAGCGCGATCACGAGGCGCGGGCCGAATTTGCGGACGCTGCCTTCAACGCAGAGTGCCGAGCCGCCGTCGCCCATATGCGGCTCCAGGCGTTGGAAGCCTTTGAGGCGGGCCGTCAGTTCGCGCGCGATCGTGGTGCCGAGATAGAGATGGTTTGGGTCCGGCCTCAATTCTTTGAGCGGTTTGATCGTCAAGCGGAGCGGGCCTTCGACCGGAATCGGCTGCGGCCTCGTGCGCATCATGGCGCGCACGACCAACACCAGGATCGCCGCGACGAGCCCCAGTCCTCCCAAAATCCACAATTGTTCGTCAGTGGACGGCATGATCTCTCAAAGGCACTGCGGCGATTCTAGCGCTTCCGGCGTACGTGCGCGCTAGGATTAAGCGAACGAGACTCGATCCAAGCGTCCGGCGTTTCACTTGTCCAGGAGGAAGGTTGCCCATGTCATTCGGCGAAAGCATAGCGCCCGTGGTCGGCCGGTGCATGTTGGCGGCGCTCTTCATTTTGGCGGCAGTCGGCAAGTTGCAGCATTGGGACGAGACGGCGGCCGCGATGACTGCGCATGGGGTGTCTGCGGCGGGGCCGTTGCTGGCACTTTCGATCGTACTCGAGCTTGGGGCGGGGGCAGGGCTTGCCGCCGGATTTCGCACACGTCTGATGGCGTTGGTGCTGTTCTTGTTCACGCTCGCCGTCAGTTTCGTGATGCACGACTTCTGGACGATCGCCGACAACGCGGATCTTGCGCGGACGGAGATGCAACTCTTCGCGAAGAACATGGGAATCGCCGGCGGGCTTCTCGTGCTCGTCGGGATGGGTGGGGGGCGGCTTTCGTTCGACGGCTGGCGCGGCGAGGAAGAGTAGAACTAATCCTGCACGCTGGGCCGCATCATGTCTTGGCGCGTTAGGCTGAAGACGATGATGAGGAATGAGTAGGCGACGTACTCCGCCACAATCGAGATCGGCTCAAGCTTCGGGATCATCGCTTGGATCTGCGCCGGCAGCGTATCCATCGTGGCCCCGGTCAGCATCAAGATGCCGATGTGGT
>JANLXP010000943.1:0-1604 GCA_031365165.1 Alphaproteobacteria bacterium | reverse complement strand
GCCACATCGGCCAGCACGCCGAACGCGGTCACGGTCTGCAAGCCCGCCGCCATATTCTTCGGATGCCCGTTGACGTATTTGAAGCCGTAATACTCGCCGTCCGACGTCGGCATCAACTCGATCACGCCGACGGCCGAATGGCTGGCGACACGTGGCGTCTTATCGAACGCTTCCCAACGCAAGAAGTCCGCCTCGATCTCGCCCGCCAATTCCACCAGCACGCGCTCAAGCCCCATGTGCAGCACAAACCGCATCATGTTCTCGACGCTGAGAAACGGAACGAGAGCGAGGTCTGAGGGAGGGGCCATGCGTGGTGCTAACCGTGACTGCGCGTCGGACGGTCGAACACCTTGCGCCCCATGAGGCTCGCGACGAGATCAACCATCAGCTTCGCCGTCTGCCCGCGCACGTCCAAAAACGGATTAAGCTCGGCAAGGTCCAGTGAGGTGACAAGCTTGCTCTCGTGCAAGAACTCCATCACCAAATGCGCCTCGCGAAACGTCGCCCCGCCGGGCACCGTGGTGCCAACGGCCGGCGCAATCGCGGGATCCAAGAAATCGACGTCCAGCGAAACGTGCAGCAAACCCTTCGAATGCTCGACCTTCTGCAAAAACTCGCGAAGCGGCGCGATCACGCCGCGCTCGTCCAGCACGCGCATGTCGTTCACCTGAATGCCGCGCCGCTGCAGCGCCTTGTTCTCGCCCTCGTCGACAGAGCGGATGCCGAACAGGCAAATGTTGCCGTCCGGGATCGGCGCCGGAAACGGCGGCAGCGCATCGAACCCCTCACGCCCCGCCAAATAGGCGACCGGCATGCCGTGATAGTTGCCGCTGCTGCTGCTCGTGGGTGTGTGAAAATCCGAATGCGCGTCGAGCCAGAGTACGAAGAGCGGCTTACCCGCAGCCTTCGCATAGGTCGCAACGCCGGCAACGGTGCCAAGACCCAGCGCGTGATCGCCGCCCATGAAAATCGGAAACCCGGCCCCCATCGCGCGGCGCGCAACGTCGGTCAGCGCCACGGTCCAGCGATAGGTCTCGACCTCCGCATGCACCGACCGCCCCGAATGCCCCGGCGGCATGATGGTCGGATCGACGGCCGCATCGCCCCAATCGTCGACGCTATGGCCAAGCTCTCCCAGCATCGTGGCCAACCCCGCCACGCGATAGGCCGCAGGCCCCATCGTGCACCCGGGCACACGCTGCCCCGACTCCACCGGCGCCCCGACAAGGATGCATTTCTTCGACACGTCACTTACTCCTGCGCCGCCTCTAGTTATTTGGTGCTAGGCGCGAGCTTTTCGACGATCTTACCATCGGCAAAGTAAAAGGATTGGTTGCCAGTGCGACGCTTGCGCAGCAAGTCCAAACCTACACGCCCCTCAAGGTCGCCGCGTGCAGTCAGGTAGCTCACTCCTGTTCGAACGCGGTGATCTTCGATTGTAAATTGGTGACCCGGCCGACGAACTGCCTCTTGCAGCACCTGAACTTGCCGCTGGTTGAACTGCCGGCGCGGGCCGACCTTCGCGCGAACCGCGCGCTCAAGTTGCTTAAGTTCCGTCGCCTTGCGATCGAGATAAGCCCGCAAAGATCGCACGGCTTTCTGCA
>JANLXP010000931.1:0-2311 GCA_031365165.1 Alphaproteobacteria bacterium | reverse complement strand
GCACTGCATGCGGGCGAAACGGCTTCGTTCGTCGTGTGGCGCGACAGCAAAGAGCTGTCGATTTCGGTCACGATCGCCAAACGTCCGGGTGAAGAGCGGCTTTCGAAGCTCGATCCGCGCACCAGCGGTGGCGGTATGGAGAGCAAGCCGGGGCAGGCGTCCGTTTCGGCGCTCGGTCTTGGTCTGACCGCGATTACTCCGGTTGTGCGTCAAGAGTACGGCCTGGAAGGCAAAGAGAAGGGCGTGCTGATCACGGACGTCGATCCGGACAGCGACGCCGCGGAGCGCGGCTTGCGTCCCGGCGATCGCATTGTCGCGGTCGGCGGCAACGAAGTGCGCGCTGTGACGGACGTGAGCTCGGCGGTTTCGCAGGCTAAGTCGCAGAAGCGTCCGTCGGTTCTGTTGTTCGTCGAGCGTGGCGAAAACCAGCGGGTCTACGTGCCCGTGAAAATTAAATAAGGCGAAAGACATATCGGGGGGCGGCCAACACCGCCCCCTCGTCCTTCACCCCCCAGAAAGAGGACGCAACTTGACGATGCGAATTTTGGTTGTCGAAGACGACCGCGAAGCGGCCGCGTATTTAACGCGCGGCTTGAAGGAAAGCGGTCACATTGTCGATCACGCTGGTGACGGCGAAGACGGCTTGCATCTGGCCATGGCCGGAAACTACGACGTGGCCGTCGTCGATCGGATGATGCCCAGGCTTGACGGTTTGTCCATGGTTCGCCGCATGCGCGACGAAGGAAACAAGACGCCTGTCTTGTTCTTAAGCGCGCTCGGCGAAGTGGACGACCGCGTGAAAGGTCTGCGGGCGGGCGGCGACGATTATCTTGCGAAGCCTTATGCGTTCGTCGAGTTGCTGGCGCGGATCGATGCTCTGGTACGGCGCAACGGCAGCGACACGGTGACGACGAAACTTGCGGTCGGCGATCTTGAGCTCGATCTGTTGTCGCGCACGGCATCGCGGTCGACGCAGCGCATCGACCTGCAGCCTCGCGAGTTTTTGCTGCTTGAGTATCTGATGCGGCATGCGGGGCAGGTCGTTACCCGCACGATGCTGCTTGAGAACGTGTGGGAGTATCACTTCGATCCGCAAACGAACGTGATCGACGTGCACATCTCGCGTCTTCGCGCGAAGATCGACAAGGGCTTCAACGAGCCTCTGTTGCACACGGTTCGTGGCGCGGGATATTCGCTTCGTGCGCTTTCTTGACGTCTTTCGAACGGCGACGTTTAGGTTGGCCTTCGCCTACCTAATGCTTTTTGCTGTCTCGGTGTTGTTGGTTCTGGGATTCATTTACTGGCGAACCGCAGGATCTCTGGCAACGCTGTCGGACGAGACGATTAAGGCCGAGGTGCAGGGCCTCGGCGAGCAATACAAGCGGCTCAATATCGTCGGCTTGCGCACGATCATTGTGGAGCGTGCGGCGCGCCAGAGCCTGCGGAACAGCCTCTATCTGCTTTCGATCGGCGACGTGCCGCTGGCTGGCAACCTTTCGCGTTGGCCGCCGGATGCGGTGGCGACGGATCGCGACTGGATCAACTTCACTTACGAGCGCGAAGACGATCCCGAGCACGAGAAGCGACCGGGCCGGGCCTTTCAGGTTCAGCTCTTGGGCGGTTACAAACTTCTTGTCGGACGTGACACGAAAGAAGTCAGCGCGATTGGTGACGCGATCCGATCGACGCTCATGTGGGCGATCGGGATCACGGCGTTGATCGGGATCGTGGGTGGCGTGTGGATCAGCCGCAACGTGCTCAGGCGGTTGGAAGTCATCAATCGCACGAGCCGGGACATCATGTCGGGTGACTTGACGCGGCGCATTCCGGTCATGGGCAACCGCGACGAACTCGACGATCTGGCGACCAACCTCAATCAGATGTTGGAGCAGATCGAGCGCCTCATGATGGGTATGCGCGAGGTTGCGGACAATATTGCGCACGATTTGCGTACGCCGTTGAACCGGCTTCGCAACAAGCTTGAAGGCGCGATGATTGGGCATTCCTCGCACGAGGAAACCGCGCTGGCGCTTGAGAGTGCCATTCAAGAGGCGGACGGGTTGATCTCAACGTTCAATTCGCTGCTGTTGATTGCCGAGGCGGAGACAGGCGCGCATCGCGACACGCTGGAGCCCGTCGACTTGAGCGAGGTCATTCACGATGTCGCCGATCTTTACGAACCGGCGGCGGAGGATCGCGGCATCTCGCTGAAGTTCGTGGCGCCGGCGAAGGTGATGGTGCGCGGCAATCGCAGTCTGCTCGCGCGGGCCGCCGCGAACTTGGTTGAGAACGCGCTCAAGTATTCGCCGAA
>JANLXP010000928.1:0-5992 GCA_031365165.1 Alphaproteobacteria bacterium | reverse complement strand
GCCTCGATTAAGACGCCAACGCTGGTGCTCTATGCGTTCGATGCGACGATGGGTTTTCCGCAGCCCGCTGTAGATGGGCTCTATCAGGCAGCCTATGCGGTGATGCCCACGAAGAAGCTTGTGCGCATCGACGGGTCGTATCACTTCATCCAGATCGACCAGCCCGAGGCGTTCGAGCGCGAGTTGGAGTCGTTTCTGGCCGCGCGTTGAATAACGGCCCCGCATCGCGGTCTGCGAGAGCGTGGTCGATCACTTTGCGCATGACACTGGGCAGGGCGAAGCGGGCGAGATCGGAGATCGGCGCCCACTCCCCTGCCCCGTTCGTTTTGGCGCCGTCGATATTGTCGACACGGAAAACCTGAAGTTCCAGTTCGAAATGCGTGAAGCCGTGGCGAACCAGACCCGGCAGTTTGCGGAACTTCGCTTTCAATGGCGCATGCTCAAGCGGCGTGGTTGGGAAGTCTTTTTCCCAGGGGCTCATCGGCGGTTCGTGCATGCCGCCCAGCAAACCCTTCGGTGGACGCCGACGAAGAAGGATCTCATCATTCTTCGAGATCAGGACGAAGGCGGCGCCGCGCCTCAGTGGACGATCAGGTTTCGCGTCGCGTGCCGGAAGTTGGGCGGCGATGTCCATCGCGTTCGCCAAACAATCGTCAGCCCAAGGACAATTTTTGCAAGCGGGCGCCTTTGGCGTGCAGATCGTCGCGCCGAGATCCATCATGGCCTGCGCGAAGTCGCCGGAGCGCTTGGCCGGCGCAAGCATTTCGGCGACTGCGCGTAGTTCCGGCTTTGATGCCGGCAACGGTGTTTTGACGGCGAACAAGCGGGCGAGCACACGTTCGATGTTGCCGTCGACTGGAGCTGCGCGCCGGTCGAACGCGATCGCCGCGATTGCGGCCGCCGTGTACGGACCGATACCCGGGAGTTTGCGCAGCGCTTCTTCCGTGTCGGGAAGTTTGCCGGCATGATGCTGAGCCACTTGTATGGCGCAGGCGTGCAAGTTGCGTGCGCGGCTGTAGTAGCCCAGGCCCGCCCAGGCGGACATGACCTCGTCGACCGGTGCGGCGGCCAGCGCCTTCATCGTCGGCCACTTCTTCAGGAACTTGTGGAAATAGGGACCGACGGCCGCGACCGTCGTTTGTTGCAGCATGATCTCGGAGAGCCAAACACGGTACGGATCGGCCGCTTCACCGGGCAACGCGCGCCATGGTAGGCGGCGGCGGTGACGATCGTACCAGCCGAGCAATCGCTCCACGAGTGCGGTTCGCTTTTGCGGTGAGAGTTCGCGGACGCTATGGTGCTTGGTGGATTTCGAGACGGGCATGTCAGCAAGCGACAACGGCGAATCGAACAAGCGTTCCGGACGACGTGGACCAAAACGGTTCGCGGACGATGCTGCTGGCTTGCTCAAACATCACTTGAGCGCGCGCGGTTTTTCGCAGGTCGAGATCGTGACGCGGTGGGCCGAAATTGCAGGACAGACACTCTCCGAACATTGTTTTCCCTACCGCTTGTCGCAGGGCGGTGCCAACGGGTCGATACTGACGCTGGTCGCGGACGACCGCGCAGCGTTGGAATTGCAGCACCAAGCGCCCAAGCTGATCGACAAGATCAATACATATTTCGGCAAGGCGGCGGTCAGCAAAATCAAGGTCGTAGCCGGGGACATTCCAAGGCCGGTTCCGAAGCGCGCGGCAAAACGCCCCCTCTCGGCGGAGGAGGAATCGGTGCTCAGCGGACGGCTCGCCAGCGTGGAAGACCCGGAATTACGGGCCGCACTGGCGCGACTCGGACGCCACGCCCTTTCCGAAAGCCGTAAACCACTTGTTTACAAGCGTTGAGATGGCGGCTCCGTCCGACCTATAGTCCCTGCCAACGCTTGGTGCTTCGCGGGGGTTCGCGTGAATTTCGACAAGTTGCTTGAACAGATTAGGTCGATCGACCGGAATACGTTGATTGCCGTGGGTGTCGCCGGGCTCATTTTGGTGGGCGGAGCGGGCTATTGGTTCTTGGGTCGAGGCTCGAGCACGCCTGTCCAGGTCGCGAACGGCGAATGCAAAGCCATCGAGACCTTCGAGGTGACAGCCGACGATCACACGCTCGGCAAGGCGGACGCACCGATCACGTTCATCGAATATGCGTCGATGACCTGTCCGCACTGCGCGCAGTTCAGCAACGAAATTCTGCCTCAGCTGAAAGCAAACTACGTCGACAAGGGTTACGTCCGTTACGTGTTCCGCGAGTATCCGCTGGACCGGATCGCGCTGACCGCGTCGGTTGTCGGGCGCTGCCTGCCGAAGGACGCATACATTCCTTATGTGGAGCTGATGTACAGCGAGTTGATGACGTGGGGCCGCTCGCAAGACCCGCGTGGCGCTATCAAGGAAATGGCGCGGCGCGCCGGCATGTCGGGCGACGAGTTCGAGGCGTGCCTGTCCAAAGAAGACGATGCGAGGCGCGTTCTTGCCGTTCAGGAAAAGGCCATCAAAGATTATTGCGTCGGCGGCACGCCCACCTTCCTAGTGAACGGCAAAGTTATCGGCAGCGGCGAAATGCCGTGGACTGATATCGATGGAAAGTTGCGCGAAGCGGCGAAAGCAAAAGGTGTCACGATTCCTGCTGCTGCGGCGACAGACGCCCCAGCGCCAGCCGAAGGTGCGGCAACAGCACCGGCTGAGGGTACGGCAGCTCCTGCCGATGGTGCGGCTTCAACGCCTACTGACGGCGCGGCGACGCCGGCCGAACCCGCTCCGGCGCCCCCAGTGCAGTAGCGACGTTCGTCCGCGGCTTCCCCCGGCCCATTCACTGTTAGGAATACCCCCGTGAAGTTCTCAAGACTTCGTCTCTCCGGATTCAAATCGTTCGTCGAAACCACCGAGTTGCCGATCGAGCAGGGCTTGACCGGCGTCGTTGGACCCAACGGTTGCGGCAAGTCGAACTTGCTCGAAGCGCTGCGCTGGGTGATGGGCGAAAACTCCGCCAAGTCGATGCGCGGCTCAGGCATGGACGACGTCATCTTCGCGGGCACGAACAATCGGCCCAGCCGCAATACGGCGGAAGTGTCGCTTGTCATCGACAACACGACGCGTTCGGCGCCGGTTTCGTACAACGACGGCGAGGCGATCGAAATCAGCCGCCGGATCGAGCGCGAAATGGGCTCGATCTACAAAATCAACGGGCGCGACGTGCGTGCGCGCGACGTGCAGATTTTCTTTGCGGACGTTTCCTCGGGCGCGCATTCGCCAGCGCTGGTGAAGCAAGGGCAAATCGGGCAGCTGATCAACGCGAAGCCGATCGCGCGGCGGGCAATCTTGGAAGAGGCGGCAGGCATCTCCGGCCTTCATGCCCGCCGGCATGAAGCCGAGCTGAAGCTCAATGCGGCGCAGACGAACCTTTCGCGCGTCGCCGACGTTATCCAGGAAATCGAGACGCAGCTCGCGAACTTGAAGCGGCAAGCTCGGCAAGCATCACGCTACCGCAATTTGTCGGGGCACATTCAGCGGGCTGAAGCGTTGGCGCTCTACGTGCGCTGGCAGATGGCATCGACCGCGACAGCCGCAGCCGAGGAAGAGCTCGGCCGCGTGCGTTCCCAAGTCGAAGAGATGACGCTTAAGGCTGCGCAAGCGTCAAACGCGGTTTTGGAAGCGGATGAGAAGCTGCCACCCCTGCGGGCCGCGGCCGCCGAGCGCGGTGCCGCACTGCAGCGCCTCACCGCCGAGCGCATGGCGCTCGATGGCGAGGAAGCACGCGCAAAAGAAGCGGCCGAGCGATTGGCCGCGCGTATTGCGCAGATCGGCACCGACCAAGAGCGTGAGGCAGCGCGCGTCGATGACGCGCGGGCGATGACAGGAAAGCTAGCCGAGGAGCGCACCGCGTTGGACGCGGCGGCGGCCGGCGAAGGCGAGGCGACGGCGCAAGCGGCGGAGGCTTTGCGTCTTGCCGAAGAGGCGATGCGCGAAGCTGAGCGCGCGAGCGACAAGGCGACGGCCGAGCTTGCCGACGCGAAAGCCAAGCGCGCGGCGTTGGAGCGCCGTTCTGAAGACGGGAAGCGCTCGGGCGCTCGGCTGCGCAGCGAGCTTGAGAACATCTCTGCAGAAATCGAGCGTTTGGGTCGCGAAGCCGCGACCGCGCCGCTGGTCGAAGAGGCCGCGCTGCGCGTGACTGCGGCGGTGACGGCAGCGGAATCGTCGAAGTCGACGCACGCGCATTCGGAAGACGCACTGCGTGCGGCGCGCGATGCGGAAGGCGCGAAGAAGCAAGAAGCAGAAACGGCGGAGCGTGATCTCGACCGGCTGAAGGCCGAGGCGCGAGCGCTGACCGAGATGCTCTCGGCGCTGGTCACGGAAGGGTTTACGCCCGTCATCGACCTCGTGCATGTCACGCCGGGGTTTGAGGGCGCGCTGGGTGCGGCGCTTGGCGACGACCTCAACGTGCCGCTCGACCAGAAAGCGCCGATCCATTGGCGTTCGCTCGGTGCGCCGCGGACGATGCCGGCACTCCCTTCCGGTGTGCAGGCGCTGGCGCATTTGGTGCAAGCCCCTGAAGCATTGGCGCGGCGGCTGTCACAGATCGGCGTCGTCGAGCGCGATCAGGGTGCCGCGCTGCAGGCGCAATTGATCCCGGGACAATGTTTGGTCAGCCGCGAAGGTGACCTCTGGCGTTGGGACGGGTTCACCGCGACGGCTGAAGCGCCGACGCCTGCGGCCGTCAGATTGCGGCAGCGCAACCGATTGGCGGATCTCGAAGGCACAATCGCCTCCTCAGTCGAGCATGTGCGCGAGCTGCGCGCGGTGTTCGAAGAGGCGCGCAGCGCGCGCGAGGCTGCCGACGTTGCCGAGCGCACGGTTCGCAACGGCTGGCGTCAGGCAGAGACGGGAGCGGCCACTGCGCGAGCTTCGTTGGCTGAAGCCGAAAAACAGCATGCTCAGACGGCGGCGCGGACGCAGTCGCTGAACGAGCGGCATCAGAGCCTCACCGTTGATGAGCGCGAGGCGATCGAGACGGCCGAGCAGATCGCGGCCGAACTCTTGGAGCTGGCGCCGCTGACGGACTTTGAAACGCGGCTTGGCGAGGTGCGCGAAGGGCTCAACGAAACGCGCAGTGCATTTTCGATCGCGAAGGCACGGCACGACGGCGTCGAGCGCGAGATGCGGGCGCGGCAGCAGCGGCTGCAGGCCATTACCGCGGATCTTGATGCCTGGGAGCAGCGCATTGCGGCGGCGAGCGGGCAGATCGAGGCGCTGACGGCGCGCGAGACGGAAGCCCGCGGTGAACTTGCGGAGCTCGAGCATATTCCGGCGCAGATCGCCGAGAAGCGGACCAAGCTGTTCGAACTGCTGGCAGAAGCGGAAAGCGCGCGCAGTGCGGCGACGGATGCGATGTCGCAAGCGGAGAGCGCGCTGAAGGCGGCGCAGTCGGGATCACGGATGGCCGATCACGCGCTGGCGCACTCGCGCGAAGAACGCGCACGCTGCGAGGCGATCCTGTCGGCGCAGCAAGAGCGGTTGACGGAGTCCGTGACGCGGGCTCGCGATACGCTCGACTGTGCGCCGGAAGAATTGGCCGCAAAGGCCGAACACGCGCCGGGCGATGCAATGCCCGCGCTCGATGCGGCGGAACAACGCGTCGAAAAGCTGAAGCGCGAGCGCGAGCAGCTAGGCGGCGTGAACCTGCGCGCCGAAGAAGAAGCCGACGAATGCGAGACGCGTCTGACGACGCTCACGACCGAAAAGAACGATCTCGAGGAGGCGATCAATCGCCTGCGTCAAGGGATCGGTTCGCTGAACAAAGAGGGTCGCGAGCGGTTGCTGGAGGCGTTCGACCGCGTGAATGCGAATTTTGCGAAACTGTTCACGTCGCTGTTCGGAGGCGGTGAGGCGCGGCTGACCTTGACCGAATCCGATGATCCGTTGGAAGCGGGGCTCGAGATCTTGGCGCGACCGCCGGGCAAGAAACTGCAGACCATGTCGCTGCTGTCGGGCGGCGAGCAAGC
>JANLXP010000904.1:0-2006 GCA_031365165.1 Alphaproteobacteria bacterium | reverse complement strand
TTGACGCAAGCGGACTTGCGCCGCCACGCCATCTACGGATACGGCTATACGTCATACGGATATGGCAGCAGTTACGCGAAATACTATTCAGAGTGAGGCTGCCGTCGTGGGCGTGTTGGTCGCGGCGTTCGCGGCCTATCTGATCGTCTATGCGGCGATGTTCGGCAATCCCGCATGGACGTTCGCGGGTGCAGAGCCGCGCTACACCACCGTCACGAAGGGCAAGGTCGGCAGCGTCTATGAGCTCGACGCGTTGACGCAAGCGCTTCGCGCTTCGCCGTGGCATTCCGATTTGAGCAGAGCGGCCTTCGTGCAGATGCTGACAGCACAGCAAGAAGGGTTGGGTTCGTTGCGCGCAACGACGCGCCTCACTGCTGCGCGGCGGGATTTGCGTTTGGGATTGTCGGCGTCGCCATCGGACGCGTACGCCTGGACGCGCCTGGCAATCTCAGAACAGCGCATCGAGCACGAACAGGACGCCGGACGCGCGCTGTCGCTCGCGCTGCAGGTGGCGCCAGCGGAACGCAAGCTCACCGCCGTTCAATTCGATCTCGCGGTGATCCTCTGGCCGGAGTTGGATACAGTTGCGCGCGAGGCGTTGGAGCGGCGGCTTAAGTGGGCCGAAGGCCGTTCGGATTTGAAAACGGTTGTTGCGGAGAACTCTGCCGTCGTCTTGCGCGAGCGCATCGCGGCCTGGCGTCGCGACCGCGCGAGGTAGGTGTCGCGACGGGTTAGTGAGGCCCGCCCGGCGGCGGGGTCCCGTGGTCGCTGCTAGTGATGGTCCCTCTGGCTCCCCAGTCCGGTGACGTTCTGCGATACGGGTTCGGACTAACCCCCACTTCCAACCGCCTTTCTACGCAGACTTCTTTCCCGTCCACCACGACCGGTTTGTAACGCCACTCGGACACGGCGCGCATCACGGGTTGGGTAAGTGCGCCAGAGGTCGAACTCACCAACGCTAAGTCTCTCACCCTGCCCGTGGTATCTACGCGAATGTCCAGGACGACAGTGCCTCCGTCCGGATCGTTGTCGTACCGCGCATACACCGCGCGCGCTTTCACGACGTCCATGTAAATTCCGCGAGCGTCTAGTGTCTCGTAATTCTCGATCGCTGGGCACCGGCGCGCCCAGGCCTCAGGCGACAGCTTGAACGAAGTGTCCGTGCGCGCGGCAGCACTTGCCGTCAGCAGCAGTGCGGCTGCGGCCATGCATGGAAGACCCTTGTGCATTGTCGGCCCCTTCTCTCGTACGCACACGATAATCCGCGCAGTGGTTGGCGGGGACTCCCCCCTCCCGGCGCGTTGTTTGATTGGAACTTCCCCCTAGACGCGCAAAAGCCCTGTCGAGGCTCCATCCCTCAACAGGGCTTTCGTGAGCTGGGATCTCACTCGCATCCTGGAAACCGAGAGCGCCATGGGTGTTGGGTATCAACCACAGCAGGAAGAATGGGTCGGCCGCCCGGACAGGTAGAATTCTGAGGCGGTCTGTCGCCTTTTTCCACGTGCGCACCACGCCTCACGCGCGAGATTTACGATGTGTGACCCTCTTGCAGCGGAATTTTCGCCTGCGGAGCGAGTTGCGGCCAGCTCCATGCCGGTTTTCCGCCGCTCATCCGAAGCGTGTGCGGAGGGCGTTGCCTTCGCCGATTTCGATAAGTGGCGGGTTTTCGACGGCGTATAAGTCTTGGCGAGACGGACGCTCAGAAACGAAAAGGCTCGCCCGCATGAACGAACGAGACGTCCGTGAACGCGCGTTCGCGATGCCGCTGACGAGCCCGGCCTATCCGCCTGGGCCTTACCGCTTCGTCGATCGGGAATACCTGATCATCACCTATCGCACCGATCCGGAGAAACTGCGTGCGCTGGTGCCGGAGCCTCTGCTGCCGGACGGCGACCATGTGAAGTACGAATTCATCCGCATGCCGAACTCGACCGGCTTCGGCGACTACACAGAGTCCGGTCAGGTCATTCCGGTGAGTTTTCGGGGACGCAAAGGCAACTATACGC
>JANLXP010000709.1:0-4506 GCA_031365165.1 Alphaproteobacteria bacterium | reverse complement strand
CATCGTGCCGCCGTTCGACGGCAAGCCCGCGCGCTCCGGCAATGGCGTGCACGTCGCGTTTCTTGTGCAAGAACGCGCGTTGGTCGATGCGTTCCACGCGGCAGCGCTTGCGAATGGCGGAACGGATGAAGGCGCGCCAGGCCCCCGGCCGCAATACCACAAGAACTACTACGGCGCGTATGTGCGCGATCCGGACGGGAACAAGCTGCAAGCGGTGTGTCACCGCTCAGCGGGGTAACCCTTGTCAGGCCGGGCAACCATCGGGATCGAGATCGTCCGGTTCGTCAGCGACAAACCGCAGCCTGGAATTGTCGAGTGTGTGCTCGTTGATGCTGCTGGAAGGCGCCATACAATCACCGACAAGACGGTCATTGTCGCGGAGGAGAATCTAACGGCTGCTAGCGTTTATCCGTGTGCCGGGTTCGTTGCGTGCGATGTGGAAGCTGAATGGACCGATGAGACCGGTCGCGCGTTGGTTCGCATCGATACAAGGCTAGGAGGAGTTGAGGCAGACGATGGGGCGACATGCTTTGTCGTTCTGTCATCGCAGCTACGCCGCTGACTACTTCGCCTTCATCCAGTCCGTTTGGCGGGCCCAGAAGCCGGTGACGGTGCGTGTCACCCAGCGTGGGCTGACTTGGGCCCAGGCTGCTGCGAGTTGGTTGGGAAGGCCGGGGACGAGGATCGTTTGGCCCGACATTGTTGCTTTGTAGGCTTGGGCCGCGACCTGTTTCGGGTCCGAGATAAGGAACGACGGCATCGCTTGCGCCGTTTCGGATGAGGCTTTGACCTCCGCCACCATGTTCGTGTCGGTGAGGCCGGGGCAGAGCGCGGTGATGTGCACGCCGGTGCCGGGTAGTTCTTCGGAGAGCGCTTCCGTCAGCGAAAGCACGTAGGCTTTGCTGGCTGCGTAGACCGCCATGGACGGGATCGGTTGGAAGGCGGCGAGCGAGGCCACGTTCAGGATACGCCCGAAGCGGCGCTCCAGCATGTGGGGCAAGAGATATGAGGTCAGCGCCGTCAGGGCGCCGATGTTCAGCGCGATGAGCTGCTGGAATTTTTCCGGATCGGTATCGGCGAACGCGCCGACGTCAATGATGCCCGCGTTGTTGACCAGAATGTCGATCTCGACACCGTGTTCGTGCAGCGTTTCGACAACGGACTTCGGACCTTCCGGCGTTGCGAGATCGGCAGCGATCACCAACGTGTCGGTGTCGTGGCCGGCGTTCAGTTCGCCGGCGAGCGCCATCAGCTTGTCTTCGCTGCGGGCAACGAGGACGAGGTGGTGGCCGTGTTTCGCGAATTCGCGCGCGAGTTCGGCGCCGATACCAGCGGACGCACCCGTGATCAGAACGCGGCCCAGCTGACGCTCACCCATGAGCGTCGGTTTTTTCGGCTGCGCTTTCTTCTTCGCGCGGGGCATTCGACGCATCCCCTTCCAGGTCTCCCGTACAACTCCCTCGTGCGGTTGGCCGCACGAGGGAGTGGTTTAGACGGAGCCCTGTTTACTTAAGCCGCGCGGCGAACCGACGCGACGAGCTTCGTGATCGGCTTCATGGTCTTCTGACCGCTTTCGCCGACGATCTCGCTGACTTCGCGGATTTGGCGGATCGAGCGGCGGAAGAGCTCCGTCACGGCTTGCTGCTGGATCTTCACCGCGTCGGCGAAGGTTTCAGCCTGGAGCGTGTCGCGCAGAGCTTCGAAGCTCCACACAACGTTGTCTTGCGCGTTGTCGACGATCTTCAGCGCGACCTTGCGGCCTTCACCACCGAACGCTTCGCCAGCTTCGCGGAACGCTTCGCCGGCGTCACGCAGGCCGTCCTGCATGCGCGAAACGAAGTGCGTCGCTTGGTTGCGCACGTTCTTCACATCGAACGCGGTTTCTACTTTCGGCTGGGCCTTCGAGCGGCCGTTCGCCTTCTTTTTCGATTTCGTCATTGTGTAGTCTCCGTCTTAAACCAGGGTTTCAGAAATTAGGCCGCGCGTTTCGCGACGGCTTTCTCCGCGGACTTTGCGTGATCGACGATCAGCGCGGTGATCCGCGGGAGAAACTTTTTCGGCAGGTCGTGTGCCATGCCTTCGATGATTTCGAGCCGGGCGCCTTGGATGTTGCGCGCCGAGTCTTTGCCGCCTTCAAGCGGCGCCAGGGGATCCTTCGAGCCGTGAATCACGAGCGCCGGCGCCGTGATTTTTCTCACGTAAGGACGAAGGTCGCCCGTTGCAATGATTGCGGCGAGTTGCCGCCGGATGCCTGCCGGATAGTACGAACGGTCGAACGCGATCTCGAGTTTCTTTTCGATCTCGCTGATGTCATCGCCTTCGGTCTTGATCAGGCTGAACATGGCGATCGAGCGCTTGATGATTTCGTCGCGCGTGTTCGCTTTGCCGCGGTTCAAGAACAAGGGCACGGTGACGCGCGGGCTGGGGCCGCCGATGCGCGGGTTTAACGTGCCCGACATGATCGAGGTCAACGAGGCGATGCGATCCGGATGCGTGCCGGCCATGAGCTGCGAGATCATGCCGCCCATCGAGACGCCGACGAGATGGGCCTTTTTGATTTTGAGCGCATCCATGAGGCCGACGGTATCGGCCACCATGTCGTGCAGCGTGTAGGGCGCCAGACCTTTGAAGCCGATCAGACTCGCCGCCGCGTGGACGATCGGGTTCGGCGCGCGTTTGCCGTGAAGCTTTGACGTCAGGCCGATGTCGCGGTTGTCGAAGCGGATGACGCGGAAACCAGCATCGGTCAGCCCCTTCAACATCGCGTCCGGCCAGAACGTCATTTGCGCCGCAAGCCCCATGACGAGCAGGATCACCGGCCCGTCCTTCGGGCCGATGTCCTCGTACTCAATCGTCAGGTTGTTGGCTTTGATTTGCGGCATGGTCTTGTTCGTTACTCGGCCGCCGAAACGATCGTGAGCTTCGGCTTCTTCTTGCGCGACTTCGACTTCTTCTTCGGTGCCGACGTTTCGGGAACGATGGCGACGGGAACAGGTTCGGCCTTCGGCGCGGCGACAGGCCTCTTCATGGCGGCGGCCTTCAGTTCCTCAAACGATTCCTGCAGGCAGTTCGCGTAATTCTCCGGATCCGGCATGATCGAGCGGTCGGACGTGAACGCCACCGAGATGCGGCCGCAGTAGCTGAAGACCGGGTGGATGATGCCCATGCCTTCGAATACCGGCCCCAAGCCAAATTGCGTCACCAGGCGCGCGCCGTTCATGTAGAGCGGGACCGGCGGGCCGGGGATGTTCGTGATCACCGTGTTGAACATCGGCGCGATGCGGTTCGCCATGCCGAGGCGCACGTAGAGGCGCGCGGCGAGGCCCGACAGCGTCGACGGCATGAGACGCGCGTACTCCGTCATCTGGCGTGCGCCGGCGGCGTTCGTCAGCAGCTTCGAGTTATCGGCTTCTTCGTGGACGTATTGCAGGCGGCCGAGCGGATCGGCGATGTGCGTGCCGATCGGGATCGTCATCGCGGCAACTTGGTTGCCGAGCGCGCCCTTTTCGTCTTTCGCGCGGACAGAGATCGGCGCCATGGCGACCATCGATTCCGACGGCAGCTCGCTCTTGCCCTTCAGGTAACGGCGCATCGCGCCGCCAACGATCGTGACGACGACGTCATTCACCGTCGCGCCTTGGCAACGCAGGCGGATGTCCTTGATTTCGGCCAGCGAGAAGTCGCGGCCGTCGATGACGCGGTTTTGCGTGACCGAGCCGTTGAATCGCGTGCGCGGCACGCGGCCCATCGAGGTGCGGAAGTTGCCGCGGATGAGACCCATCGCGGATTTGAGCAAGCCAGGCGCTACATCGCCTGCCATGCGCGCAAGGCGCACAGGCGTTGCCAGCGTGTTGATCTGCGCGCGGGCGAGGAGTTCGACCGAGGTCGGCGTACGCTCAGGGATCCACGCACGGTCCGGCGCGCTGATCGCGCCAGACGGGTCGAGGCTGTGTACGGCGTTCATGATGTCGACGCCGGAAACGCCGTCGATCGCGGCGTGATGAATCTTCGAGACGATCGCGTAGGAGCCTTTCGGCACGCCGGGAACGTTATTCAGGCCTTCGATGACCGTGAATTCCCAGAGCGGCTTCGTCAGGTCCATCGGGCGCGAGTGGAGGCGCGCGGCTTGAATGCAGAGCTGGCGCCAGTCGCCCGGTTGGGGAAGCGCGATGTGGCGCACATGATATTCGAGGTCGAAGTCGGGATCGTCGATCCAATACGGATAGTCGAGGCTTAACGGCACGTTCGCGAGCTTGCGGCGGAAGCTCTTGGCGAGGTGCAGGCGCTCTTCGATGTGGTTGAGAATATCTTTGAAGCGCACGAACGAGTTCGGCGCCGTCGACGGGTCGTAAATCGCGATCGAGCCGATATGCATCGGCGTGCGCGGCGTTTCTAGGTACAGAAACGCGGTATCCATCGGTGAGAGTTGTTCCATGTTCCCTGCCTTGTTTTGTTCGTTAGGTCTGTTGCCGAATTGACTCTCAGGCCCGAAGAAATGATCACGCC
>JANLXP010000891.1:0-2923 GCA_031365165.1 Alphaproteobacteria bacterium | reverse complement strand
ATTTTCCTCAGTTTGCGGCGGGGTTGCCGTTCACATCGGAAGTTGGGGATGGCAGCGCTCAGGCTCCAGTTCAGGAACTGAACCTGCCCAATACAGTTTCTGAACTAGTCGGGGCCAAAGCGCGGGTTTATGTTCGCCGTCACATCTGAGGAGCACGGACTGTGACGCAAGGCAGCTATAAACAATTTTGTCCCGTCGCGATGGCGGCGGAAATTCTCTGCACACGCTGGACGCTGGTGTTGCTGCGCGAAATGCTCGCGGGCTCCACCCGCTTCAACGACCTGCGCCGCGGTTTGCCGCGCATGTCGCCCGCACTTCTGTCGCAGCGTCTGAAGGAGCTTGAGGAATGGGGCGTGGTCAAACGCGTCAAAGGCGATTCAGGCGGGCTTTACGAATATCACCTCACGACCGCAGGTCAGGAACTGCAGCCGGTGGTCGAACACTTCGGCTGCTGGGGCCAGCGCTGGATCGAATCGAAAGTCTCGCTCGACAATCTCGATGTGCAGCTTTTGATGTGGGACATGCGCCGCAGTCTCGACCTAAAGCCGATGCCGCGCAAGCGTTCGACGATTCAGTTCCAGTACACCGACGCGCCGGCGCAGCAGCGGACGTGGTGGCTGGTCGTGGCGCCGGGCAGCGATACAGACTTGTGTTCCATCAACCCCGGCTTCGACGTGGACCTCTACGTGTCGAGTGACCTGAAAACGATGACCTCGATCTGGATGGGCATCGAAACCGTGCGCCATGCCGTCAACAGCGGTTGCGTGAAGCTCGTCGGCGACAAGCAACTCGCGTCGAACATGCAAACGTGGCTGGGCCTCAGCCCGTTTGCGAAAGAAAAACGCATGGTGGCTTGAGGCGCACAAAGCGCCTCAAGCTGCAAGGCAAGTCTTGGCCTCAAAGAAGCGGCCATACTTCGTCATCACGTCTGTGCAAGCATAATACGGGGCGATCGGCGTGAAGCCCATCGCTTCGTAAAGCGCCATCGCCTCCGTCTGCAGGATGCCGGTCTCCAAGCGCATGCGGGGATAGCCGCGCGCGCAGGCAAGCGCTTGCAGCTTCGTCACCATGGCGCGCGCGAGGCCCAAGCCCCAAAACGCAGGCCGCACAAAGAGCCGCTTCATCTCGGACACGGTCTCGCCGATGCCGCGCAACACCACGCATCCCACCGGCACGCCGTCGACGAGCGCCAGCACGGTCGCGCCCGCTGGCGCACCATAGTGCCCGGGAAGATCGGCAAGCTCGCTCGGCCATTCGTACGCGTCGAAATGCGCATCGAGCAGGTCGGAATGGTCGCTATAGCGCCGACGCATCCAAAGCAGGTAATCGCGCAACAGCTGCGCGACCTCTGCGATGTGCTCGGGCTCCACGGCTTCGATGATCGATATCTTCGGCATGACTTGGCTCCTCAACTGATAGGTGGGGCCGCGTCGCGAGCGGCCCCGCACCTCTTCAACAAAAGTTCGGCGCGACCTCTTCGAATGCCTTGCGCTTCGCCGGGCTCAACGCGCCCAACGTCTCAAGGAAGTTTTTGTGCGTCAGGCCGCTGCCGATATAGGTCCAGCGGTTGGCCTGATGCTGCTTGGCCATGAATTCCTCGCGCTCGACGCTCGAAAGCGTACGGTCGGCCGCCGCTTCGAACGCTTCGAGGTCGAAGGCGGTCTGCTGGCGAAGACCTTCGTCCAAGAACCCGCCGATCGCGAGCACGCCGTCGATGGCGCTGTCGATTTCGGCCTGCTTCATGTTCGCGGCGATCGCCTCAACCATCAGCGTGTCGAGCTGTGCGTGCTGCATCTCTTCCATCCAGTGATGCTTCAGCATGCTCTTGAACTGCGGATCGAGCGTGTTGTCGTCGTTCATCGATTCCTGGAAATGACGCTGCGTCGTCCATTCAATCATGAGAATGGTCAGCGCCACCGACAGCGGATGATGCGACAGGATGTGCTTGGCGATATCCGCGGCCGGCCCAATCATCTTGCATTCGACCGGGAAGCCCTTCCTGAACTCCTCCTCGAAGCTGCGGAACAAGTGAATATGCTTCGCTTCTTCGCTGACGAACTCGAGGAACGCGCGGGCGCGATAGTCCTCGCCGTTGATGTAGGGCCGCGCATGGTCGAGCACGAACGGCACGATCATCTCTTCGATGATGACGAAAATGCTGAGGTACGCGTGCCCGCGCACCTGGTTCAGCACGCGCTGCTCCGCCGGCGTCAGGAACTTCAGCTGTTCCGCCCTGGCCAGGTTCTCCGGCATGAACGGTTTTGCGAAGTCGAGCTTCTTATCGCCGCCGATCAGATCTTCGACGCGCCACGTGATGCGCTCGGAACGGCCCAGCACGTCTTTGAAGTTGTAGTGATACGTCATGGTCTCAATCCTTCTGTGTGATGCGAAAAATGCGATCTCGTTGTTTGGCGCTAGTTCAGAAACTGAAGGCGCCGGGTACAGAATTTGAAGCGCGAGGCTTCGTGTTCGTCAGTGCGGCGATAGGTAAGTCGCAAGCCGCCGCCGTTGAATGACCGGAACGCCGAAGCTCTTGACCGGAACGCCGGAGCGAACGCGCACGGTCAAACTGTGATGGCGAGCACACTCAGTCCGCGAAGAGGTGACCGCGTGCGAAAATCTCACGCCGAAGCGTGGAGCGCGATTTTCGCCGCCATCCAGAGCATCGCAACGACCTGAACGGTGAAGAACGAGAAGCGGACGAAGACGGCCGTATTGGTCTCGACGAAGGCCATGTGAATCGCTGTTTGGCAAATACGCGCACCCATGAACACGAACGCCAGCATGTCCATCGTCGCCCCGGTCGTTTGCGCGGCGAACGCGGTCGTGGCGATCGCGCCATACACCGGCAAATTCTCGACACAGTTGGCGTGAGCCCTCACGGCGCGGCGATATGCGGTGCTGCCATGCGTCGTGTCGCCCG
>JANLXP010000888.1:0-1528 GCA_031365165.1 Alphaproteobacteria bacterium | reverse complement strand
TGTCCGCAAGCCTCGAAATGGTGCGCGACGGCTTGCTCGAACTGCGGCAAATGGCGCCGTTCGCACCGCTCTACGTGCGCCGCCGCGAACCCGACCCATCCGAAAAAGAGGTTGCGACATGACGCCTTCCCCGATGCGTGCCATGAAGCCCGACGACGACATGAAGAACAAACAAACCACGGATGCGAATGACGGAACGGTCACGCGCCTCTTTCCCGGCGACGCGATCCCGCTGGCGGCCATGCATCTGCGCATGGTCGAAGCGATCCTCTTCGCCGCCGCCGAGCCGCTGGACGAAGACTCGATCGTCGAGCGCATGCCGCCGGATTCCGACGTTCCGGCGCTTCTCGAAGAACTCTCGCAAGCCTACGGCAAGCGCGGCGTGAATTTGGTCCGCGTCGCGGGCAAGTGGGCCTTCCGCACCGCCCCCGACCTCGCCCACATTTTGCAAAAGCACGCGGTCGAACAAAAGCGCCTCTCGCGTGCCGCGTTGGAGACGCTCGCGATCGTCGCTTACCACCAGCCCGTCACGCGCGCCGAGATCGAAGAGATCCGCGGCGTCACGATCAACAAAGGCACGCTCGACATCCTGCTGGAACTCGGCTGGGTGAAGATGCGCGGCCGCAGGCGCGTGCCGGGCCGCCCGGTCACCTACGGCACCAGCGACGACTTCCTGCTGCACTTCGGTCTGGACAAGGTCACCGACCTGCCGGGCCTCGACGAATTGCGCGCGGCAGGCCTCATGGAAGGCCGCATTCCGGCAAGCTTCAACGTGCCTTCGCCGAGCGACTCGCTCGCTATGGACGAGGATCCTCTGGAGGCGGGCGACAGCGGCGACCTGTTTGAGCCTGAAACGCCGGACCCGAAAGAGGGCAATTCCGCCGAATAAGGCGTCCCTTAACAACGACGTGAACCGCGCTATCTCATCGATTGCGCGGGCTGCCGCCATTTGGGACAATCGCGCGTGCACAAGGATTTTGAAGCATGGGTGGATTTTCGATTTGGCACTGGCTGATTGTCGGCGCCATTGTTTTGATCTTGTTCGGCGGTCGTGGCCGGGTCTCGGACCTGATGGGTGACGTGGCGCGCGGCATCAAGGCGTTCCGCAAAGGCCTCGCCGACGATGAAAAGCCGATCGAGCAAAACAAAGACAGCACTGAAAACAAGGACAGCGTGAAGAACTAGAGGCGCTGCCGAATGTTCGATATCGGCTGGGACGAGCTGCTCATCATCGGGATCGTCGCGCTTCTCGTGATCGGCCCGAAGGATTTGCCGTACGCGTTCCGTATGGTCGGCCAATGGATGGGCAAGGCACGCGCGCTCGCACGCGAATTCCAAACCCACATCGACGACTTGATGCGCGAATCCGAAGTCGACGACATGAAGCGTGAGTTCAGCGAAATGACCCGGCCACCCGAATTTGAAGGGCTGGAACAAGACCTGATGACTGGCCGTGCACCGGCACCGAAGGCAGCCGAGGCGCCGCCACCCGCAGCACCCGAACCGGTGACGCCGCCCGCACCATGAC
>JANLXP010000881.1:0-7641 GCA_031365165.1 Alphaproteobacteria bacterium | reverse complement strand
CGCGCAGACCCTGCTCGGCAGCCGCCATCCGCAACAGTTCTAAGAACGCCCCACATCCGACAGTGATCTGGCGCGGGTAAGGATCGGTCTCCGGCAATAGCCTCGAGCGATCGCAATAGAAGGTCGCCGCACCCGGCTCTTTCAAATCCACGATCCACGGCTGCTTGTTGTGCGGATTGGGCGCGAGCAAAGCGTACGACAGCGCCCGCACGCGTGGATCGCGCACATTGGGAGCAGGCCCGCGCCACGCTTCCACCGCCGCCTCCGGCATCGGGTCGCATTGGGTGAGGCCGTAGCCGCCCGCCGCCAAAATCACTGCCGAAGTTCCGGCAACACGTAGAAATGTTCTGCGCGTGGTCATGAAATCGTCCTCACATCAAAGCTGTTGAAGCAAGCCCGCCCATGAGCGCGGCGAGCGCGAGTGCCGAGAAGATAAAGAACCGTGGCCCCACACCGTTGGCCTGCGTCCGCGCGAGCGACACACCGCACATCAAAAGCCAACCGAGCCACGCGGCCGACACAGGTGCCGACAGAAACCCAATCGCCTCGAACGGCCCGCCAAGCTGCTCGAACGCGCTGACCGCAATCAGCGCACCCAACACCAAGCCGACAAGTCCGTAAGGCCACGCAAACAAGGGCCCGCGAAACATGGCGAGCGAAATCAGCATCGTCCACGCACCTTGCGCCAAGAAGCCCAGATGCTCGCCCACCACCATCCCGGCATAGCGATTGAGCAGCCCTTCAAGGAGCGCGACGACGTTGCGCATCTCCGCGGTTCCAGCACCCGCCATCTGTTCCGCCAGATAGGGCACCGCAATCGGCCAACGCATGAAGCCCATCATCTGAAACGCGCCGGCCAGGACGCCCGCGACCAAGGCGGCGACAAGCAGCGTGCTGCCGGTCTTGGCAAAGCTTTGATGGAACAACACCGCGAGCATGATCTGTGTCAGCCCCGACAACCCCATCATGTAGTAGGCGGGCACGATCAGCGCTTGATGTTGACGAAACAGCGCCAACCGCTCCTCTGAAGGCGCTCGCAGGATCTCCGGAAACGAAAACTGGTCGGCTAGGATCAAGAACCCGACCGACAACAAGCCCACATGAACGAGCGTCACCGCAAATGCCGTACCGTATTCCCGCGTGCGATCCATCGATCTCTCCAGTGTATTCCCAGGAATGAAATAAACATTCCAAAGAATATAGTCAAGAGCCCGTGGATTTATGGCGACTTGCGGAGCAATGGGGGGCGGCGCTACACCCTTCCCCATGTCCAAGGATTTCATCGGCTACCAGGCGCTTGTGGACAAAGCGCTGAGGGGCGTAGTGCGCGACGCGCTGATCCATGCTGCCAAGGGCGGCATTATGGGCGCGCACCACTTCAACATCGTGTTCGCGACTGCGATGGACGGCGTCGAAATGCCGGACTTCCTCAGGGAAAAATACCCCGAGGCGATGAAGATCGTTCTGCAAAACCAGTACGCGAACCTACTCATCGAGGGCGACCGGTTCGAAGTGACGCTGAGCTTCAATAAGCTCCCGGCCACGATCGTCGTGCCGTTTGCCGCCGTCGTTGCGTTCGAGGACCCGTCCCAGAAATTCCAGCTCGGCTTCCAAATGGCGATGCCCGCGCCGAAACCGGGCTTGCCGGCCCCCAAAGATTCCGCCCCTGCCCCGGCCGAACAATCCAAACCGGAACCAACCCCCAAACCGGAACATGGCGAGGTCGTGAGCCTCGACAAATTCCGCAAGAAGTGACTTGGACCAAATGAGCACCCGCACCGAGACCGACACGTTCGGCCCCCTCCCCGTGGCCGCGGACAAGTATTGGGGTGCGCAAACGCAGCGCTCTCTTGAGAACTTCAAGATCAGTGGCGAACGCATGCCGCTCGCACTCGTCCACGCATTCGGCATCGTCAAGAAGGCGGCAGCGATCGCCAATGTCGGTCTGAAGGACCTTGATCCGAAACTCGGCGACGCGATCGCCAAAGCGGCCGACGAAGTGATTGCCGGCAAACTCGACGATCACTTCCCGCTCGTCGTCTGGCAAACCGGGTCCGGCACGCAAACGAACATGAACGCGAACGAGGTGATCTCGAACCGCGCCATCGAAATGCTCGGCGGCGAAATGGGCTCGAAAAAGCCCGTGCATCCGAACGATCACGTCAACCGCGGCCAATCATCGAACGACTGTTTCCCGACCGCGATGCACATCGCAACCGTGCTCGAAATTCATCGCCGCTTGATGCCGGGCTTGCGCCGCCTGCATGGGGCACTCCTGTCGAAGGCGCACGACTTCGCAAAGATCATCAAGATCGGCCGCACCCATCTGCAAGACGCGACACCCATTACACTCGGCCAAGAATTCTCCGGCTACGCCCGCCAAGTCGAACTTGGCATCGACCGCGTGGTAACGGCGCTCCCGCGCCTCTATCCCCTCGCGCAAGGCGGAACGGCGGTGGGCACGGGCTTAAACGCGCTACCCGGCTTCGCGGAACGATTCGCAGACGAAGTCTCGAAAATCACGGGCTATCCGTTCACAAGCGCCATAAACAAATTCGAAGCTCTCGCCGCCCACGACGCATTGGTCGAATTCTCCGGCGTCCTGAACACGGTCGCGACGTCGCTGTTCAAGATCGCAAACGACATTCGCTTGTTGGGCTCCGGCCCACGCTCGGGCCTCGGCGAACTCATCTTGCCGGAGAACGAACCTGGCTCTTCGATCATGCCGGGTAAGGTGAACCCAACGCAGGCTGAGGCGCTCACGATGGCGTGCGCGCAAGTGATGGGCAACAACGTCACCGTCACGATCGCAGGCAGCCAAGGGCACATGGAACTCAACGTCTTCAAGCCCGTGATCATTCACAACGTGCTGCAGTCGATCCGCCTGGTTGGCGACGCGGCCGTCAGCTTTACCGACCACTGCGTTGCAGGCATCCAACCGAACCTGAAACACATCGACGAATTGATGCGCCGCTCGTTGATGCTCGTGACCGCGCTGGCGCCGAAGGTCGGCTACGACAACGCCGCCAAGATCGCCAAGACCGCCCACAAGAACGGCACAACACTTAAGGAGGAGGCCGTCAAAGCAGGCCTCATCACGGCCGAAGAATTCGACCGGATCGTGCGCCCCGAAGACATGATCGGGCCGAAGTAGCCAATCTTATCCAGAGGCGTGCTTTCCGCGTCGGGGTGACGCCACGGGGCCGCCAGGCTAGACAAGCCGCGCACCAAGAGGTTGTCAGACGATGTTGGGCTGGTTTCAGCGGATCATGCCGCGCGAAGAGCGTTTCTTCGACATGTTCGAGCGGCACGCGCAATGCTTGAAGAACGGATCTGACGCCTTGCGAGGCATGCTGGATGGCGGCCCGAAGACAGCCGAGTTCTGCGCCAAGATCGCAGCCCACGAGCACGAAGCCGACCTCATCACCGAAGAGGTGATGCAGGCGATCCGGCGCAGCTTCATCACGCCATTCGACCGCGGCGATATTCGGGGCCTGATCTCTTCAATGGACGACGCGATCGATCAGATGAATAAGACGGCCAAGGCCGTTTCACTTTTCGAAGTCGACGCGTTCGAACCGCAAATGCGCCAAATCGGCGACCTTGTGGTGAAGAGCGCTGTATTGATGGGCGATGCTGTGCCGCTCTTGCGCGCGCTCGCGACCAATGCGCCGCGCCTCAACGTCCTTACCGACGAAATCGTGCGCATCGAGGAACAGACCGACCAAATCTGCCTCGAAGGCTTGAAGGCGCTGCTCCACGGCCCCGCTCGCACCGACGCGATGGTCTACATCAAAGGTTCCGAGATCTACGACCACCTCGAAAAGGTCGCCGACTGCTTTCAAGATGTCGCGAACCGGATCAGCGGTCTCGTCATCGAACACCTCTAAGGCGATCCCATGGAAATCGGCGGGGTCGAGCTCACGCTCATCTTCCTCATCGTCGTCGCGCTCGCGTTCGACTTCTTCAACGGTCTGCACGACGCAGCGAACTCGATTGCGACGATCGTTTCCACGCGCGCGCTCAAGCCGTTTCAAGCGGTGATCTGGGCCGCGTTCTTCAACTTCGTGGCCTTCTTCGTCTTCGACCATCTGGTTGCGAAAACCGTGGGTGCAGGGATCGTCGCGCCGGCACTCATCGACGACGCGGTCATCTTCGGCGCGCTGTCGGGCGCGATCGCGTGGAACATCATCACTTGGTTGGCGGGCATCCCCTCCTCCAGCTCGCACGCGCTCGTCGGCGGCATTGTCGGCGCCGGCGTCGCCAAAGGCGGCTTTGACGCGATCGTTTGGGGCGGTCTCAGTAAGACGCTCTACGCGATCGTCGGTTCGCCACTCACGGGCTTCGTCCTCGCGATGCTCTTGATACTCATCATTTCTTGGCTCTTCGTGCGCGCGACGCCGGCCTTTGCCGACACGACCTTCCGCAGACTGCAATTCGTGTCGGCCGCCCTCTATTCGCTCGGTCACGGCGGCAACGACGCGCAAAAGACGATGGGCATCATCGCAGCCCTGCTCTACGCCCACGGCCTGTCCGAGGGTCAGTTCCACGTGCCGCTATGGGTCGCGTTTCTGTGCTACGCCGCAATGGGCCTCGGCACCATGTTCGGCGGCTGGCGCATCGTGCACACGATGGGCTCGAAGATAACCAAGCTTTCGCCGATGCAGGGTTTCAGTGCCTCGCTCGCGGGCGCCATTACACTCTTCGGCGCGACGAGCCTCGGCATCCCGGTATCGACGACGCACACGATCACCGGTGCAATCGTCGGCGTCGGCACGGCGCGCCGCGTATCGGCCGTCCGCTGGGGCATTGCGCGCGGCATCGTCCTCGCCTGGGTGATCACCATGCCGGCATCGGCGGTGATCGCCGCCATCGGCTATTGGATCGGCACTCTCATTCTGTAGGCGCACCCATGCCGGTCAAGAAACTCAAACGCTCCGTTACCATCTCGGGCCACCGCACCAGCGTCTCGCTCGAAGCGGACTTTTGGGTCGCGCTGACTGAAATCGCGACCGAATTGAAGCGCCCGCTCGCGAAACTGATCGACGAGATCGACAAACGCGACGGACGCGGTAACAATCTCTCCAGTGCGCTCCGCGTGTTTGTCCTGGCGCATTATCGAAAGAGGACGTGATGGGCGAAGTCGTAAACCTAAACCGCGCACGAAAAGCACGCGCGAAGGCTGCAGCCGAAAAGACGGCCGCGAACAACCGCGTCAAACACGGCACGCCAAAGCAATTGCGGAAGCAAAGCGACGCCGAACGCAAACGCACCGAGGCCGAAATCGAAGGCAAGCGCCTCGACGACGACGCGAATGATTGACGGCCCGTACCATGGCCTAAAGGTCGTGGACCTCACGCGCGTTCTGGCAGGCCCCTACTGCACGATGATGCTGGCCGACCTCGGCGCGACTGTCATCAAGGTCGAGCCTCCCAAGACCGGCGACGACGCCCGCCACATCGGCCCCTTTATCAAAGGCAAGTCCGCGTACTTCATGTCGCTGAACCGCGGCAAACACTCGATCGCTCTCGACCTGAAAGCGAACGCCGACCGCGCCGTCTTCGAACGTCTGCTCGGCGAAGCGGACCTCCTCGTCGAAAACTACCGTGGCGGCACGATGGAAAAACTCGGCTACGATTGGCCCACGTTGCACGCCCGTTTCCCGAAGCTCATCTACGTTGCCATCTCAGGCTTCGGCCACACCGGTCCCTACAAGACAAAGCCCGCCTACGACATGGTCGTCCAAGGCATGGGCGGTGTCATGAGTCTGACGGGCCAACCGGGCAGCCCGCCGACACGCGTCGGCACGTCGATCGGCGACATCGCCGCCGGCCTGTTCGCGCTCTCAAGCATCGGCGCGACGCTCTACCACCGCGAACGAACGGGCGAAGCGCAAAAAATCGACATCGCAATGCTCGACTGCCAAGTGGCGCTCCTCGAAAACGCGATCGCCCGCTACGTCGCGACCGGCACGCCGCCAGGGCCGCTTGGCTCAAGGCATCCCTCGATCACGCCGTTCGCCGCCTTCCAGACCGCCGATCAGCCCATCATCATCGCCGCCGGCAACAATGGCCTCTTCGCGAAACTCTGCGAAGCCGTCGGCGCACCCTCGCTCGCAACCGACGCCCGCTTCACAACGAACGACCAACGCAACACGAACCACGCCGCCATCGCACAAGAACTCGGACAAGCCCTCGCCGCTAACACAGCCAGTCACTGGCTAGGCAAAATTGAAGCGGCAGGCGTCCCCTGCGGCCCGATCAACAACGTCGCACAAGTTTTGGCCGACGAGCACGTTCTGTCGCGCAACATGGTGGTGACCATGCAAGACGGCGATATCGGCGAACTGAAGCTCGCCGGAAACCCAATGAAGCTCTCCGCGTTCAGCGACGCAAAAACGCGCCCGCCGGCCCAAAATCTGGATCAAAGAGGTGCGGAAATCCGCGCAAACGGCTTCAACGCGATTGCGGATTGATCGTTCGCGATCGTGCTAGTGTCAGCCTGAATCATGACCCAACCGTCGCCCTCTCTCACGCCCGCTGTTGGCGAGCCCCCCTATTTGCGCGGCCTCAATGAGGCTCAGCGCGAAGCGGCGATGGCGCTCGACGGCCCCGTGCTCGTGCTCGCGGGCGCCGGAACCGGCAAGACGCGCGTGCTCACCACGCGCCTCGCGCACCTGATCGCTTCGCGCAAGGCGTGGCCCAGCCAAATTCTCTCGGTCACGTTTACGAACAAAGCCGCGCGCGAGATGATCCACCGCACCGGCGAACTCATCGGTGGCATGGTCGAAGGCATGCCCTGGCTCGGCACGTTCCACTCGATCGGCGCGAAAATTCTGCGCCGCCACGCCGAACTCATCGGCCTCAAATCGAATTTCTCGATCCTGGACGTGGACGATCAGCTGCGCCTCATGAAGCAGGTGATCGACGCCGCCCGCATCGATGAGAAGCGCTGGCCCGCGCGCCACCTCTCTTCCTTGATCGACTCCTGGAAGAACCGCGCTATGACGCCGAAGGACGTGCCCGCGGGTGAAAGTTTCGCTTACGGCAACGGCAAAGGCGCCGAACTCTACGAAGCCTACCAGCAGCGCCTTAAGGCACTGAACGCGGCCGACTTCGGAGACCTGCTGCTCGATGTCATCACCATTCTGAAAACGCACCCGGAAGTCCTTCAGGAATACCGCAACCGCTTCGCCTACATCCTGGTCGACGAGTATCAAGACACGAACGTCGCGCAGTATCTGTGGCTGCGGTTGCTCGCCGGCGAGCGCCGCAACATCTGCTGCGTCGGCGACGACGACCAATCGATCTACGGTTGGCGCGGCGCCGAGGTCGACAACATCCTGCGCTTCGAACGCGACTTCCCAGGCGCCAAGATCATCCGCTTGGAGCGCAACTACCGCTCGACGCCGCACATCTTGGCCGCAGCGTCCGGCCTCATCGCCGCGAACAAGAGCCGCCTCGGCAAAACCCTTTGGACCGAACTCGGCGAAGGCGAGCGTGTCTCCGTGCGCGGCGTTTGGGACGCCGAAGAG
Source organism: Alphaproteobacteria bacterium (assembly GCA_031365165.1). GTDB lineage: Bacteria > Pseudomonadota > Alphaproteobacteria > Micropepsales > Micropepsaceae > SZUA-430. Next base: position 107 of record JANLXP010000881.1, on the reverse strand, counting down.
GAAGCCCGTCAAATCGCCGACGACATCGAACAAGTCGCACGCAACCGTCAGAAGATCAGCGATATCGCCATTCTCGTCCGCGCCTCGTTTCAGATGCGCGCATTCGA
>JANLXP010000858.1:0-4809 GCA_031365165.1 Alphaproteobacteria bacterium | reverse complement strand
AAAGACACGCCAAAAAAAGCAGGCGCCAAATTCACGAGCCAAAACGGAAACAGCGGCACGAGCCGCAGCAGCATCAAATAGCTGAACGCGTTCCGTTTGAACCCGTCTTCCATCCCCTTCATTTGCATCGCAAACCGCGCGCGCAGCGGATCGCCAAGTGCCGTTTTGGCGATCAGAAAGAGAATGGTCGACCCGATCGTCGCCCCGATCACGATCCAAGCCGCGCCGAATACGCTTCCGAACAAATACCCTCCCGCAACGCTGAGCAGGGCGCCAAGCGGAAGCGAGAATGCAGCGACGAGGATATAGGCAAGGATGAAAGCCAGCACGGCCTGCGCTTCATGATCGTGCACGAAGAGTTTGAGCGCCTCGCGATTTTCTTTGAGCAAGTTCAGCGTCAGGTACTTGTTGAGCCCCAGCGCAAAGAACGCAACCAGCACCGCCACAAGCAGCAACAGCGGAAAGAGCCGCACAACACTGAACCCGGGCTTCTTTGCTTCCGTCGTATCCATGCGCCCTCACTTCGCCTCGTTTAACGACCAGTCGTAGGTGTAGTCGGCGACACGTGTAATGCCCTGCAACTGCGCCTTCAGATCCGGTTCGGCATAGGTTTGAACATGCGCAAGCACATCCGCTTCATTCGCGCCGAAGTCCTTCCGGTACCATTCGAAAATCTGCGAGAGACAGACCTTTCGGTTGTCCACCCTCACGCCGCGCGGATGATTGATGTAGTCGCGCGCGCCTTGGGTCAGCATCTGCTCGAGGTTCGTCGCCGTGAATGCCTTCGCCATCAAATTGGGGCAACTCATCGACGCGCAGTTGACGGCGTAGTGCACCCGCGGATCGCGCCACGTTTTGCGTAAGATGTCGTGCTCGATGTTGTCGAGCGACAGCGCCTTGCCTTCGACATTCACCAGCGCCTTTTTCCAAGGACCGGAAGCAAACAATCCGCCGCCCAGGGAAATGTCCTTGATCGACTTTACCGGATAATGATCGAGCACAACGTCGATTGTCAGCGCGTTGTAGAAATTGATCCAGAAAGCGCGTTGTTCGTCCCCGCTCAGCGCTGCCACCTTCACGCCCTGCAAGGCAGTCAAATACGCTTTCAGCGCTTTCTTATCGGCGGCACTCACACGCCCATAGGCAAACCGATTCACGCGATCGGGCGAGGCCACGACATACGTGGAAAGTATGCGCGTCCAGGCGCTGTGATCGACGGTCATCACGAGGGTCATAGGCGAATGCGTGCCGTGCTTCGAGAACGAATCCTGCCGCTTATGCCACCGAGAAGCCCATACCGCGACATAACGGCTTCGCAAAAGCGGGGCGAGCGCATCCAAGCCCTTGGTAACTCTTCAAGATTTGACTTAAGAAGCCGAATTCCCTATATGCGCGCCCTCGACAAGCCGCCGTATTTCAAGGATTCCGTGCCGTGAGCAAGCGCACCTATCAGCCGTCCAAGATCGTCCGCAAGCGCCGCCACGGTTTCCGTTCGCGCGCGGCAACCCTTAACGGCAAGAAGGTGCTGGCTCGCCGCCGCGCCCACGGCCGCAAGCGCCTTTCGGCTTAAGTCTCGCGCGACGCGTGTCCGCTCCCGGCACGCCAAATCCTAAGGTCAAAGTGTCGCGTCTGCTGAAACGCGCCGATTTCCTACGCCTGTCCCGCGGCCGCCGTTGGGCGGCACCTGGGCTCGTCCTGCAAATGGCACCGATGCCTGAACCCATTGATGCCCTGCGGGTGGGTTTCACAGCCACGAAGAAATTAGGCGGCGCCGTCGTGCGAAACCGGGTGAAGCGCCGGTTGCGCGAGGCGGCGCGCGCTGTGCTGCCTCTTTTAGGAATGCAGGGGCATGACTATGTTCTCGTCGGTCGCGAAGCGACGGCGGAACGGCCGTTTGTCGCGTTGATCGACGACCTGAAGCAGGCTCTCCGCAAAGTGCACGGGGGCCGCCCCCCAAAAGCGGAGGAGCGATGACCGTTTCAAGCGCGCTTTCGCACGCGGCAAAGCGACTGGCTCAAAGCCCGATCCACATCTACCGCTACGCCATTTCGCCCCTAATCGGCCCCGCGTGCCGTTACCAGCCGACCTGCTCCGCCTATGCGCTTGAGGCGATCGAGAAGCACGGCGTGTTCAAGGGCACGCAACTCACAATACTGCGCCTTGCACGCTGTCATCCGGTGAAGTGGCTTGGTGGCGGCGAGGGCTTCGATCCCGTGCCCGAGTGCACCCACCATCACCACGCCAAGACCCCGCAATGAACAAACCGCAAGACAACACCAATCTGATCGCGGCAATGGCGCTTTGCCTCGCCATCATGCTGGGCTGGCAATACTTCTTCGTCGAACCCCAACAGGCCAAGCAGCGTAAGGCCGCTGAACAGGCGAAGATCGAACAACAGACCACGATCCCGGCTACGCCAGGCGCGCCGAGCGTGCCGGCCAATGCCGCAACGACAGACGCCAAGCCGCGAGAGGAAGTCCTCTCGAGCGGCGGCCCCCGCCTTGCGTTCGATAACGGCAAGATCGATGGCTCGATCAAGCTGACCGGGGGCCAAATCGACGACCTGCGCTTGCGCGATTATCGCGAAACGATCGACCCGACCAGCCCGGAGATCGTCTTCCTCGCTCCGCACGGCGCGCATGGCGCAACATTCACCGAAGTTGGCTGGACCGCAGCGCCGGGCTCAACGACCGCCGTTCCGAATGCGACCACCGCATGGACGACCTCTGCAGCCAAGCTTGCAGCCGGTGCGCCGGTTGAACTGACGTGGAACAACGGTCAGGGCCTCGCATTTAAGCGCACGGTTTCGCTCGACGAAAATTACATGTTCACAATCACGGACACGGTCGAGAACCAGTCCGCCGCACCCGTGACGCTCTACCCTTACGCACTCGTCGCCCGCGAAGGCGAACCGAAGCACCAAGGCATCTGGTTCGTCCACGAAGGCATGTACGGCGTCATGCAGGGCATCCTGCAGAACAAGGGCACTTACTCCGAGATGCGGGAGTACGAAAAAGGTGAACTGAAACTCGACAGCACCGGCGGCTGGCTCGGCCTCACCGACAAATACTGGATGGCGACGCTGATCCCGCCGCAGAACGAGCAGTTCGCGGGTCGCTTCTCTTACGGCAAAGTCGGCGGCGTCGAGAATTTCCGCGCCGACTATCTCTTGGGTGCCCGCAACGTCCCGGCGAACGGTACCGCCAGCGTCACCCACCACATCTTCGCCGGCGCCAAGGTCGTCTCTCTCATTGAGGCCTATCAGAAGCAGCTCGGCGTCGCACGCTACGACATGACGATGGACTGGGGCTGGTTCTCTTTCTTCACCTATTGGATGTTCCGCGCGCTCGACTGGCTGAACAAGCTCGTCGGGAATTTCGGCATCGCGATTATCTTGCTCACGGTCGGGATCAAAATCCTGATTTTCCCCTTGGCGCAACGCTCCTACGAGTCGATGACCAAGATGAAAAAGGTGCAGCCAGAACTGAAGGTGCTGCAAGATCGCTACAAAGAAGACCCGATGAAGCTTCGCACGGAGCAGATGGCTCTGTTCCAGCGCGAGAAGGTCAACCCGATGATGGGTTGCCTGCCGATTCTTCTCACGATGCCGATTCTCTTTTCGCTGATGAAGGTGCTCTACGTCACGATCGAGATGCGCCACGCGCCGTTCTTCGGCTGGATCCAGGATTTGTCGTCGGCTGATCCGACATCGTTCGTAAATCTGTTCGGACTGCTGCCCTTCGCGATACCTACATGGCTCCACATCGGCGTCTGGCCGCTTCTGATGGGCTTCACGATGTGGTTTCAGATGAAGATGACCCCGCAACAGGGCGACCCGACGCAGCAACAGGTCATGCAGTTCATGCCGGTCATGTTCACGTACATGATGGGCCAAGTCGCCGCCGGACTCGTCATTTATTGGACGGTCAGCAATGCGCTCGGAATTCTTCAGCAATACGTGCTGATGCGGCGCATGAAGGTTCCGATCGATGTGATCGATAACCTCAAATGGCCCTCCTGGCTCGGCGGCGGCAAAGCTTCAGGATCGTGAGCAAGCGACTCGAATATGCCCGCAAGCTGTTCATGCAGGACTGCAAATTCCTGCGGCCAGTGGCGAAATTCGAAGACCTGCCGCCGACAAAGCTGCCAGAGATCGCCTTCGCCGGGCGATCGAACGTCGGCAAGTCGAGCCTGCTGAACGCGTTGACGAACCGCAACACACTGGCGCGCGTGTCGAACACGCCGGGCCGGACGCGCGACATCAACCTTTTCGACCTTGGCGGACGTCTGACGCTAGCGGATTTACCGGGATACGGCTTTGCAAAGGTGTCGAAGACGATGTCGGCCGACTGGCGCCGTCTGATCGAAGCCTATCTTCGCGGCCGGTCGCAGCTGCGCCGCGTTTGCTTGCTTGTCGATGCCCGCCACGGCGCGAACGACAACGACAAGATAATGATGGGGTTGCTCAACGAAGCAGCCGCTTCGTTCCTCGTCGTCCTAACCAAGGCCGACAAGCTGAACGCGGCCGGCTTAGCCGAGGCGGTTAACGCCGTGACTGCCGTCGCGAAAGAGCACGTTGCAGCCCATCCCGACGTTTTCGCGACGTCCTCGGAAACCAAGACCGGTTTGCCTGAACTTCGGGCCCATCTCGCGGACCTCGCCGAAACACGTTATAAGGCGCGCCGTTAGCACTTCAGGGCACGCATGAGTTCGCCACCGGACGACCCCACTTTTCAAGGCAAGGACGAGCGCATCCAAAACCTTCGCCAATTGGCGAAATGGCGCGCAACGGCACGCGTGCTAACCGAA
>JANLXP010000798.1:0-7953 GCA_031365165.1 Alphaproteobacteria bacterium | reverse complement strand
CCCCCCCCCCCCCCCCCCCCCCCCCCCCCCCCCCGCTCCCAAACTGCGCTAGCGATCCAAGTTGAAGTCGGAACCTTTGAAGAACGAGAACAGCGTCACGCCTTGTTCGGCCAGCGCCTCGGTCGCGCCCTGTTCGCGGTCGACAATCGAAAGCGCGTAGCGAATTTTGCAGTCAAAGTCCTTTCGGGCACCCTGGATCGCCTTGATGACGGAGCCACCGCCGGTCGTTACGTCATCGACGACGATCGCTTCGGCACCCGCCTTCACGTGGCCTTCGATCAGCTGACGTGCGCCGTGTTCTTTGCGCGCTTTACGAACGTAGAAGGCGTCGACCGGAGTGCCCTTCGCGAAACCGGCGAGCGAGACGGCGGCGGCGATCGGAACAGCGCCGATTTCGAGGCCGCCGATCGTGCCGATGTGGAGGCGCTTCATCAGGTCCAGGATCGCATCACAGATGATCGACATCGCCTCGCCCGACATCGTCGTCTGTGAGAGGCGGAATAGGTATTTGCTCTGCCGCCCCGAGGCCAAGATGAAATCGTCGAAAATCAGGCTCTCTTTGTCAATGAAGTCATGCAGCTTGCGCCAATTCGGGTCGCTGCGTTCCAGCAGGACCGGTGCGCCGTCCGTCGTGGAGTGTGCGCGTGCCATCACGTTCATGCTCTTTTGCTCCCAGGTCCCGTGGTGCCGGGCTTCGCGAATCGTTACGCAAAGGTTAACGACAATGGTCCCGGGCGCACGTGAGAGACCGGCTGTACCCACAGGCATGTAGGTGCGTGTCTCTTCCGCGCATCACATAGCAGCGCGTGCAAACGGCTACAATGGCAGCGGAGAAAGGCCGGAGCCGCCTTATGTCGCATTTTGGATTTCTTGCCGCGGAATGGCCGGACATCTTTGAGCCTGCCGCAAAGGCAGAGGCATCGGCCGTGCCTGATCCGCGTAGCGCCTGCTTCCACGCACGCCGTGCACTCGAGCTCACGGTCCATTGGCTCTACAAGCACGACGCCACCCTGACCCTGCCGTATCAGGACCACCTAAGCGCGCTGATCCACGAGCCGGATTTCCGCAGGGTCGCGGGCGCCGCCATCTTCGCCAAGGCGCGGGTGATCAAGGACCTTGGCAACCTCGCCGTCCACAGCACGAAACCAGTGCGCGCGTTCGACGCCATCATGGCGACGAAGGAGCTGTTCCACGTTCTCTTCTGGCTCGCCCGCACCTACGCGCGCGGAGCAAAGCCGCCAGACACGTTGCGCTTCGACCAAACGCTGTTGCCCAAGACCGCGCCGGTGCCGCCGCAGACACAGAACCAACTGCAGCAGCTTGAAGCGAGTTTGCGCGAGCGGGACGAAAAACTCGCCGAACTCTTGAGCGGCCGGCAGGCGCTGGACGCGGAACTGGAATCGCTGCGCGCGCAGATAGCGGAGATCAAAGCAGCGAACGCGAGCCGGCCCGACGCGCATGACTATTCCGAAGCCGAAACGCGCGATTACTTCATCGACTTGCTGCTGAAGGAGGCGGGCTGGCCGCTCGACAAACCCGGCCACGACACGGAGTTCCAAGTTCCCGGCATGCCGAACAAGGAAGACGTCGGCTATGTCGATTACGTCCTCTGGGGCGACGACGGCAAACCATTAGGCCTGGTCGAGGCGAAGCGCACCAGGTTCGACGCACGCAAAGGTCAACGGCAAGCTGAACTCTACGCCGATGCCTTGGAAAAACAGTTCGGGCAACGGCCGATCATCTTCTACTCGAACGGCTACGAGCACTGGCTGTGGGACGACGCGATGTATCCGCCACGTCCCGTACAAGGGTTCTACAAGAAGGACGAATTGGAACTTCTAATCCAACGCCGTCAGATGCGCCGCCGCCTCGCGGAAACCCCGATCAACGAAGAGATCGTCGAGCGCCCTTACCAGCACCGCGCCATCCGCCGTATCGGCGAGACGTTCGAGAATGACAATCAGCGCAAGGCGCTGATTGTCATGGCGACGGGCGCTGGCAAAACGCGCACGGTCATCGCGCTCGTCGACCAGCTGATGCGCGCGAATTGGGCAAAGCGCGTGCTGTTCTTGGCCGATCGCGTCGCGCTCGTCGACCAAGCGATCAAGGCCTTTAAGCGCCACCTACCCGACGTCCCGCCCGTCAATCTCGTCACGGAAAAGAACGGCCAGGGCCGGGTCTATGTCTCAACCTATCCGACGATGATGGGCTTGATCGACGACACCCGCGACGGACAGCGCCGCTTCGGCCCCGGCCATTTCGACCTGATCATCATCGATGAGGCGCACAGGTCTGTTTATCAAAAATACGGCGCGATCTTCGAATACTTCGACAGCCTGCTCGTCGGCCTGACCGCGACTCCGAAGGAAGAAATCGACCGCAACACCTACCGCCTGTTCGAGTTGGAGAACGGTGTCCCGACCGACGCCTACACGCTCGAAGAGGCGGTGCGCGACCGGTATCTCGTGCCGCCTAGATCGGTGTCCGTCGATTTGAAGTTTCCTCAACGCGGCATCAAGTACGACGACCTGTCCGAGGAGGAAAAAGAAAAATGGGACGCGCTCGAATGGGATGAAGACGGCCAAGTGCCGAACGAGATTGACGCTGCCGCCGTCAACCGGTGGCTGTTCAACGAGGACACGGTCGACAAAGTTCTCGAACACCTGATGACGCATGGGCAGAAGGTCGCCGGCGGCGACCGGCTGGGCAAGACGGTCATCTTCGCCAAGAACAAGGAACACGCGGAGTTCATCGTCGAGCGCTTCGACAAGAACTACCCGAGGCACAAGGGCGTGTTCGCGCGCGCCATCCACTTCAAAGTCGACTATGTGAAGACCCTGATCGAGGCGTTCTATTTCAAGGAGCGGCCGCCGCACATCGCGGTGTCCGTCGATATGCTGGACACCGGCATCGACGTGCCGGAAATCGTGAACCTGGTGTTCTTCAAGCCGATCCGGTCGAAGACGAAGTTCTGGCAAATGATCGGCCGCGGAACGCGCCTGTGTCCCGATCTGTTCGGCCCCGGCCAGGACAAAGAGAATTTCACGGTGTTCGACTTCTGCCGGAACCTGGAGTTCTTCACACAGGACATCCCCGCCGCACCCGGCTCGGTGGCAGACAGCCTTGGCAAGAAGCTGTTCAAGACCCGCGTCGATCTAATCGCCGAACTCGACAAGCAACTGCCGTCGAAGCCCCGCTCGCCGGGAATGTCCGAAGAAGCGCCGGGTGCCGCGCTGCGTGAGGACACCGCGACACTGCTTGTGAAAGAAGTTGCCGCGATGAATATCGACAATTTCATCGTGCGGCCAAAGCGCAGGCTTGTCGAGAAATATGCGAAGCCCGAGTCGTGGAAGGCGCTTGATCAGCAGGCGCAACACGAATTGACCGAGGAGGTGGCCGGCCTTCCCGCCGAACTCGACCCAGAGGACGAAGAGGCCAAACGCTTCGACCTCCTGATGCTGAACCTGCAACTGGCCGCTCTGCGCCACGCCCCCGGATTCGCTCGCTTGCAAGAGAAGGCGCAAGCAATCGCGAATGCGCTTCAGGAAAAAGTGGCAATCCCGATGGTGCAGCAGCAGATCGAGCTGATCATGGAAATCGCCGGCGACGAATGGTGGCAAGACGTCACCGTGACCATGCTGGAAGACGCGCGCAAACGGCTGCGCTCGCTGATCAAGTTCATCGACAAAGGCGTGCGCCGGATCGTCTACACCGATTTCGAGGATGAACTCGGCGGCGAAACCGAAGTCGTTTTGCCGGGGATCGGCATCCCGGCCCATGACTTCGAACGCTTCCGCGCAAAGGCACGCCACTTCCTCAAAGCTCACCTCGATCACGTCGCCGTGCAAAAACTCAGGCTGAACAAACCTCTGACCGCGACCGATTTGACCGAACTCGAACGCATACTGGTCGAAAGCGGCATCGGAACGGCGGGCGACGTGGCGCGTGCGCAAGAGGAATCCCACGGCCTCGGGCTATTCGTCCGCTCACTGGTAGGATTGGATCGCGAAGCCGCCAAGCAAGCGTTCGCGGGCTTCATGACCGGCAAGACGTTGAGCGCCAATCAACTCGAATTCATCGATATGATCATCAACCACTTGACCTACAACGGCGCGATGGATTCGGCGGCCCTCTACGCATCGCCCTATACCGACCGCAGCCCGAAAGGCATCGACGGCGTCTTCGCCGCCACTCACTCGGCCGAAATCATCTCGATCCTGGACGAAGTGCGCCGCAACGCTGCGGCGTAGGCACTGCTCGCTCGCGCGCATTCGTCACCTTGTTCTTTTCACCAAAAAGTTCTACTTTTATTCCGATTACTTCGATGACCGGCGAGCGGCCGGACTCGGATCCGGCACAACCCCCACGAGAATCTTGTAACTTGAGCTTTTCCGCCATTTTTCTCCTTGAACAACCCCGCCACCATACGGATCGCAAACGGATTCCATACGGATTCCAAACGGATAAATCCGCAGAAATCAGCCGTGCAAACGCATCAAACGGATTCGATTTTCACTCTTTTTCTTGCCACCTGGAGTTGCGCTTGAGAATGCTCGCGTTCGCCGACCTCCACCAAATGGGCGGCGTCACAGTGTTGAGGGGAAGTGTTTTGAAAACGATCGTACTTGCATGTCTGTCGCTCGTGGTGGCCACGGCGGCTCACGCGGCAGAGCCGAAGCTCGCGCGCAGCGCCGCGGTCAAGCTCCTCGGCTACGACCCAGAGGCCTCGGCCGCGAACCAGTGTGAAACCCGCGCCAACACCGCGCGCATCGTGCGCGTGGCGCTCACCAAGGCAGCAACCCCGGCGGAACGCGTGCAAACGTATCTGGGCGTCGCCGGCCTCATCGGCGCCGCGCACGCGATTTGCCCGAAGGCCTCAAGCCCCGAGCCGTTGGCCCCCTTCGCCGCCGCGGGCGAGAAGCTCGACGAGGCAACTTGCAACGTGGCGGCGGCGGCCGTGGTGACCACCGGCAAGACCCGGAAAGCGCTCGACGATCTGATCGACAACGCGCATCCGGACGTCGCGGCCGGCTACGCCGACGGCCTCGTCGCAGTGCTCACCCCGCTTGCCACGGCTTGCTACGATCACATGACGCCGTGGTCGCGGATTGAGGCTCAGGCGCAAATGCTCGCGCGCCAGGCCGAAGTCATCCGCTCGCTCAAACCCTGCACCTTGTGGCGCCGCGCCTTCAACGCCGAATTGCACACGGCAAACACGGTGGGCGAAACCAAAGGCCGCACTGCGGGCCTGGCCTACCTCAAAAGCAAACCGATGTTCGCCCTCGCCGGCTCGCGCTCGCTCTGCATCGACGAGGTCGGCCGTTCGCTCGAACTCACGAACTACCAACTCACCGAAACCATGATCAAAGCACTGCCGGAGAAGCCCGCGAAGTGACGTTCCGCTTACCACGTGATCCGCAAGCCCGCCGACACTGTGTGCGTCGTGACGTCGGGGTTCAGCCCGGCGTCGTAGTCGAGATAGATGTTCGTCGAATCCGACACCGGCAGCGTGACGCCCGTACCGAGAAGCACGGTGTCGCGCGCGAATTTCTCGCCCAGGATCACGCTTGGCGCACCGCCCTGCCCCTGCACGGTGGCCAAGAACGACGCCTGATCGTCCATGAACTCATGCGACCACCCGAGGCGCAGCTCCGGCACGATCTTGCGGCCGGACTCCAGCATGATCGGATAACCGAACCGCGTGCCGACCGTGCTCTTGAGCGAGTCGAACTCAGAGTCTTGCACAGCGAGCAACGGCCCCGTGCCCTTCTCGCGATAGCCGTCGGTCGCAAGATGCGTAAAGCTCAACGCGAAGAACGGTCCGATGCGCATGCCGTCATCGGTTTCGAAAATCTTGCCGGCCTCGGCAAAGGCCGAAAGCGTGGTCCCGCTATACTCGCCATCCGCGTGCCCGCCGCCATTCGTGAAGCGGCTCACACTCACATTGTGCCAAATCGCGCTCGCGTTCGCGTTCAAGTAAAGCCGTGTATCGCCGAACGACGCATAGGTCCCAAGTTCGAAGTTCTCGACGTCGGCGCTGTCCGGCCGGCCCTTGAAATCGACATCGGTCATCGTCCACTGCGCCGCGACACCGGCCATCAGATCGTGGTCGAACACGTGATCGATACCGACGATCGCACCGGCCAGCGAGAACTTGCTGCCCTTGCTGCCGTTCCAACCGTCGGTGTTGCCCCAAGCGCCGATCCCTCGGCCCCAAACCGCCGTCTCGCCGATCTCGCGCACACCGGTGCGAAGCCAATCGAACGGATCTTCGGGCGAGGCATCGGTCATCGTTTGCGTCGCGTCGTTCGCGGCAAAGCGGTTGAAGCACGACCCGCCCGCTGTACTCGCCAATCCGCATGAGGACGACCCCACGCCGTTCGACCGGTCGCTGACCATCGCGTCGAACGGCCCGCCCAAGGTCACGATGACGCCCGGAACGTCGCTGATGTCGCCGAGCGACGTGCGCGCCACGTCGACGTCGATCGTGTTGCCGTCGATATGCGGGTTCATTTCGAACAGCGACGAATCGGCGATCAGCGCGACCGACGAGAAGTCGCCGCTAAACCCGCCGTTCGCGACGATCACGTCTTCGTAGCGCACCGAGTTCAAGTCCGGATTCGCCGATGAAAACAGCGGATCGAGGAAGCCCACGACCGTGCCGTTCAGGGTCGCAATACCGTTCACCAGAATGCGCCCGTAGTCGCCGGCGCCTGCGATCACGTCGCCGGTCAATCCCGCGAAGCCTTCCGGCGCGCCCAGGAAGAACTCGACCACGCCGCCTGCTTGTTGCGTGTAGGTTTCGACGTTCAACGTCGTCGCGCGGTCGATGTAGAGCGTGCCGCCGTTCTCGACGTTCAGCGCCCCCACATTGGCAAAGCCGTAACCGCCGGCGCTCGCGCCGCCTTCGCTGCGCGCACCCATCAGCGCCGCGCCGCCGTTTTCAACTGTGAAGCTCGCGAAGTTGCTGGCCGTGCCGCCCACGAAGCTATGTGTTCCGCGCACGGCGATCGTGTCGTCGTCACCCTCGCCGATCAAGCTGCCTTCGATGCTGCCGTCTTCGCCGACAAACGCATAAGCCGCCTCGCCGGAGAACACCACGTCGCCCAGGATCAATCCGCCCTCGGCGTTCGTGAACTCAGCCCCATTGCCGATCGCCAGCAACACCGCCGTCCCCGGCACATCCGTCGCCTCGATAGTACCCGTGTTGCGCACGGCGCCGTTCAGCGTGCCGAACTCCAGATGCAACGCGTTCGAGGCCGCGCTGATCTCGCCGGTATTGTTCACGTCACCGTTGAATACGCCCGCGATCAGATGGACGCCCGTCTCGCTGCCGCCGCCAGTGATCTGACCGTCGTTGATGAAATCGCCGAAGACGTTGGTCGCGTTGAGCTCGAACCCCGTGACGCCACCCGTGATCACGCCCGTCGATGTGTTGACGAGATCGGCCCGCGCCGCTTCCGCGCCCCAGTTGGTCGCCGCGATCGAGACGCCTGTCGCGCTTTCGCCCGTGATCTCGCCGGAATTCGTGAACCCACCGTTGGCATCGCCAAGCAACATGACCAGGCCATTCGTGCCGCCGGAAATCGTGCCGGTATTCGCGAACGGTGCATTGAAGGTTGCGACCTCGAACACGGCGCCGTTCACGCCGCCCGAAATCGACCCGTCGTTCGTCACCGAGGCGAAGATCGTATCGCCCTCAAGCGCGAAGCCCGTCGCGCCGCCGGAGATCACGCCGTCGATCGTGTTCAGGATAGCCGCAACGTCTTCTGCGCTGCCCCAGGTTCCGACTGAGATCGAAACGCCGTTGACGCTCTCGCCAGTGATCTCACCCGAGTTCGTAAAGTCGCCCGTCATCGAACTCAGCGCCAAAATCGCGCCATTCGAACCGCCGACAATCGTAGAGGTGTTCGAGAACGAACCGTCGAACGTCCCAAAGTCGAGGCGCAGTGC
>JANLXP010000771.1:0-9145 GCA_031365165.1 Alphaproteobacteria bacterium | reverse complement strand
CCCGTGAGCAAAAGCCCAAGGCCCCCTTGCGCCCACCTGGAATAAAGCCGCTGATGCCGCGCCGTCGCCCGGTTCAGCGTGTCCGCCAACCCTTCCGTCATCGCAGCCTTCGCGACGCGGTTCGGCAGCACTTGGCCGCACGGCAAACGAAGCGGCTCTAGAATCGACATTTGAATTTCCGTGGTGTTGCTTGAGCGCGCACTAACCCGCGGCGCATGCGATACGCAAGCCCGCGCGGCCGCAACTGTGGAAAAGAAAGACAAAATTTCCGCCGTTGACAGCCGCACCGCGCCGAAAAGCGGCGCAACAATCGCCTTGTAGAGCCCACGAAATCGCTATAGTTCCCGCCCGATTCAGTAGCGAGTACGCGATGGCCAAAGCCGCCACCAAAGACGATCTGTTCGACGGCGCAGACGACGACAAGAGCTCCAAGAGCTACTCAGCCAAAGACATCGAAGTCTTGGAAGGGTTGGAGCCCGTCCGCCGTCGCCCCGGTATGTACATCGGCGGCACGGACGAGCGCGCGCTTCACCACCTCGCCGCCGAGATCATCGACAACGCGATGGACGAAGCGGTCGCGGGCCACGCGAGCCGCATCGAAATCACGCTGGAGCCGGACAACATCTTTAGCGTGCGCGACAACGGTCGCGGCATCCCGACCGACCCGCACCCGAAATTCAAGTCGAAGTCCGCGCTCGAAGTCATCCTGACGACGCTGCACTCCGGCGGCAAATTCACCACCGGCGCTTACGAGACGTCGGGCGGCCTGCACGGCGTCGGCGCCTCGGTCGTCAACGCGCTTAGCGAGTGGCTGGAAGTCGAAGTCGCGCGCGACCGGAACCTCTGGACGCAACGCTTCGAACGCGGCAATCCGGCCACGAAACTGAAGGACTTAGGCGCAGTCCACAACCGCCGCGGCACGACCGTGCGCTTCAAGCCGGACGTGAAAATCTTCGGCCCCGACGCACACTTCAAGCCGGCGCGCCTCTACCGCATGGCCCGCTCGAAGGCCTACCTGTTCCGCGGTGTCGAAATCCGCTGGAGCTGCGACCCGTCGCTCATCCACGGCACCGACACGACGCCCGCCGAAGAAACGTTGCACTTCCCGGGCGGCCTTTCCGACTACCTGGCAACGACGATCGGCAAGGCCTCGACCGTCACGCCCCGTCCGTTCGCGGGCCGCGTGGAATCGACAAAGGAAGGCAAGGGCATCGTCGAATGGGCGGTCTCTTGGTCGCCCGCACTCGACCCGTTCATGAACTCCTACTGCAACACGATCCCAACGCCCCAAGGCGGCACGCACGACAACGGCCTACGCTCGGCGATGGCGAAGTCGCTGCGCGCTTACGGCGAACTCACGAACAACCGCAAAGCGCCGCAGATCACCGCCGAAGACGTGATGAACCAAGCGCAAGCGATGCTCTCCGTCTTCATCCGCGACCCGCAGTTCCAAGGCCAAACGAAAGACAAGCTCTCGAACCCAGAGGCACAGCGCCTCGTCGAAGGCGTGATCAAGGATCACTTCGACCACTGGCTCGCGGACTCACCGGTCGACGCGAACCGGCTGCTCACCTTTACGATTGAGCAAGCCGAAGACCGCATCCGCCGCCGCCAAGAGAAAGAGGTCAGCCGCCAGAGCGCGACGCGCAAACTGCGCCTGCCCGGCAAGCTCGCCGACTGCGCATCCGGCGCATCCGACGACACGGAACTCTTCCTCGTCGAAGGCGACAGCGCCGGCGGCAGCGCAAAGCAAGCGCGCGACCGCAACAAGCAAGCCGTCCTGCCCTTGCGCGGCAAGATCCTAAACGTGGCCAGTGCGGCCGCGGGCAAGCTGGCCGCCAACCAAGAACTCGCCGACCTGATCCAAGCACTGGGCTGCGGCACCGGTGACCGCTTTCGCGAAGAAGACCTGCGCTACGACAAGGTCATCATCATGACCGATGCCGACGTCGACGGCGCGCACATCGCATCGCTCCTCGTCACGTTCTTCTACCGCGAGATGCCGCTGCTCATCGACAAAGGCCACCTCTATCTGGCCATGCCCCCGCTCTACAAACTCGCTCACGGCGGCAAGTCGTTCTACGCCAAGGACGACGCGCACAAAGACGCGCTCCTCAAGAGCGAATTCAAAGCGAACGCGAAAGTCGAAATCAGCCGCTTCAAGGGCCTCGGCGAAATGATGCCCGCCCAGCTCAAAGAAACAACGATGAAGCCGGGCCTGCGTACGCTGTTGAAGGTGGTCATCGCCGACGACGACCGGCAAGAAACCGAAGACCTCGTCGAACGCCTCATGGGCAAGAAGCCCGAACTGCGCTTCCAATACATCCAAGAACACGCCCAATTCGCGAAAGACATCGACGTCTAGCAATGCCGGGATTGAGCGTCCTCAAAGCCGACATCACCACGCTCGACGTTGATTGCATCATCAACGCCGCGAACAGCCGCCTCATTCCGGGCGGGGGCGTCGATGGGGCGATCAACAAAGCGGCGGGCCCGGACCTTGCCAAAGCGATGATGGCGATCGGCCGCTGCCCCACGGGTGAGGCGGTGATCACACCGGGCTTCAAGCTCAAAGCGCGCCACGTCATTCACACGGTCGCACCCGTGTTCGCACAATACACTGAGGCCGACGTCTGGCGGCTACTCGCCAACTGCTACCGCAACACCCTCGCACTCGCCGCACGTCACGCGATCAAGACAATCGCCTTCCCAAGCCTCGGCACCGGCGTCTACGGCATCCCAATCGACCGCGCTTGTAAAGTCGCGATCAGCACCGCGCTTGATCACAGCGGCATCCCGGCCGACATCTTCTTCGTGTAGATCAAATCAAACGCGGGCTGAAACGTCTTGCCGCCGTCGGTGGATTGCGTGCCCGATTGGCGCACCGTGCCGTCAGCCTTAGGTTCGAACGTCATGGTAAGCACGACGTGCTGCTTCTGCGGCGTCGAGACATCGTCCGACCGGAACTCCATTTTCCCGTTCGTCCACGCGCCGATGTAGTGCACCTGATCGCCCGTCGCATCGATCCAGGTTTGATGCCACCTCCCGTCCGCCTGATCGTAGACGTTGAGCGAATGGCCAGAGCCGCCCGACGCGCTCTTCCAGTTCTCGAAAATCACGCAGCCTGCATCGAGCAGTTCGATCTTGCTCTCGCCCGCAGGCTTGCCCGTCTTCACGGCCGCCACGTTCCAAGCACCGACCCAGAACTTGAACTGCTGGTACTCAGCGCCCGGGCAGCCGAAGTTCGGGGGCGGTTGGGTCGAAGGCTGTGGAGGCGCGACGTCGGCGACGGCCGATCCAGTCGTCAAAGCCAATGCTGCGACAATAATACGGCGCATGTGTCCCCCCATTTTCGGTGTCACCCTAGCGCAATAGCCCGCAACCGAATGTTCACCTTTGGTTGACATTCTGCCCAACTACATTAGGTTGCAGTGCAATAGCTGATCGCGCGATTCATGCGCGGAGCGGACCGTTCGCGGTTGGGTTGTCTCGGCGAGAGAGGCTTGTCCAGCCTAGCAAAAGAAGCCCTCTCGCGAGGAGTCGATTGAGTTCGATGTCGTTTGAAAGTCTCGGCCTGTCGGCCGATTTGCTCCGCGCGATCGCGGAAGCTGGTTACACCACGCCTACGCCCATTCAAGAGAAAGCGATCCCGACGGTCTTGGCCGGCCGTGACGTGATGGGTATTGCCCAAACGGGCACAGGCAAGACGGCAGGCTTCACCCTGCCCATGATCCAACGCTTGGCTTCGGGTCGCGCAAAGGCGCGCATGCCGCGCTCGTTGATCTTGGAACCGACCCGCGAACTCGCGGCACAGGTGGCCGAGAGCTTCGAGAAATACGGTAAGTACCACAAGCTCTCGATGGCGTTGCTGATCGGCGGCGTCTCCTACGAAGAGCAGGACATGAAGATCACGCGCGGCGTCGACGTGCTGATCGCAACGCCCGGCCGCATGCTCGATCATTTCGAACGCGGGAAGCTCCTGCTGAACGGCGTGCAGATCCTCGTGATCGACGAAGCCGACCGCATGCTCGACATGGGCTTCATCCCCGACATCGAGCGCATCAGCAAGATGCTGCCCTTCACGCGCCAGACGCTGTTCTTCTCCGCAACCATGCCGCCGGAAATCACGCGCCTCGCCGACCAGTTCTTGTCGAACCCTGAGCGCATTGAGGCTTCGCGCCCGGCGACGGCTGCCACCACGATCACGCAGAAAATCATCGCTCTGCCGTCGAACGACAACAAGATGAAGCGCGAGGCGCTCCGCCGCCTCATCCGTCGCGAGACGATCACAAACGGCATCATCTTCTGCAACCGCAAGACCGACGTCGACATTGTCTACAAGTCGCTCACCAAGCACGGCTTCTCGGTCGCAGCGCTGCACGGCGACCTGCCGCAGCCGGTCCGCACCAAGACGCTGGAAAACTTCCGCGCCGGTCAAGTTCAGTTGCTGTGCGCCAGCGACGTCGCCGCCCGCGGCCTAGACATTCCAGCAGTAAGCCACGTCTTCAATTTCGACGTGCCGATCCACGCCGACGACTACATCCATCGCATCGGCCGCACCGGCCGCGCGGGCCGCGAAGGTTGCGCGCTGATGTTGGCTGGGCCCAGCGATTACAAATATCTCGGCGCCATCGAGAAGCTGACCGGCATGCCGCTCGTCCGCGAAGAAATGAACGACATCGAAGTCACGCCCGATCACCGCTCGCATCGCAGCGACCGCGGCGGCGAGCGCGACGGCAAACGCAGTGGCGGTCGCGACCGTGACAAGCGCCGCGGACGTGAGCGTCATCGCGGCGACAAGCCGTATCACGACGAAGTCGCTTCCATGGCGCCGGTTGAAGCAGGGGCTGTTGCCGCAGCTGCGGCCGCTCCGGCTCCTGCATCCGCCGAGCAACCCGCAAAGCGCGCCGACAAACCGCATCGCGATCACCAGCCGCGCCGCGACGGCGCTCCACGCGACAACCGCGAACGCAACCATCCGCCGCGCAAACCTGAAGCGCCGAAAGAAGCCGCGAAAGCGCAAGCGCCTCAACGCGACAAGCCGCGTCAGGAAAAGCCAGCGCAGGAAAAGCCAGCGCAGGAAAAGCGTCAACGCCACGAACAGCGCGACGACACCACACCATCCGGCCCCGGCATGGGCCCGAACACACCGGCGTTCCTATTGCGCCCGGTGCCGCAGCACCTCATGCGCCGGAAAAAGGAAAGCGAGCCGGTCTAACCGGCTCGCGAACGCCTTAGCGCTTAATCGACCCTGTCAGCTGCTTTTGAATCCCCTCGCCGTAAGGCGCGCGGATCGTGGCCAGCTGCTTGTCGACGAAGTTCGACGTCGGCTGTTGATAGACCGCCTTGCGGTGGCTGAATTGCCGGAAGCCGTCGATGCCATGATAGGCACCCATTCCCGAAGGCCCCACGCCGCCGAACGGCAAGTCTTCCATCGCCACATGCATGATCGTGTCGTTGACCGTGACGCCGCCTGACGTCGTGCGCGTGAGGACGCGCTCCTTCTCGCCGGCATCTTCGCCGAAATAGTAGAGGCCGAGCGGCCGCGCCTTGGCGTTCACATAGCCAATGGCTTCATCGACGGTCTTATAGGTCTTCACTGGCAAAAGTGGGCCGAAGATTTCGTCTTGCATCACCTTCATATCGTCCGTCGGGTCGAGAATGAACGTCGGCGCGATCTTGTGATGCGGCTGCTGCGTGAAATTCTCTTTCGCCGGATTGACCTCAATCACCGTCGCGCCCTTCGCCTTCGCGTCTTCGATATACCCGCGCAGCCGGTCGAAGTGACGCTGGTTGATCACCGACGTGTAGTCGGGGTTGTCCTTCAAGGTCGGATACATTTTCGTCACCGCAGCCGAAGCCTTGCTGACGAACTCGTCCCGCTGGCCTTCCGACACGAACACATAGTCGGGAGCAAGGCAGATCTGCCCGGCGTTCATCGTCTTGCCCGTCATCACCCGCGTCGCGGCCTGTTCGATGTTCGCGCCTTGGCCCACGATCACCGGCGACTTGCCACCGAGTTCAAGCGTCAGCGGCGTCAGGTGCTCGGCTGCCGCCCGCATCACGTGGTGCGCAATCGACGTCGCGCCCGTAAACAACAGGTGGTCGAACGGCAGGCGGCTGAACGCCTCACCGACCTCCGGTCCACCCGCACACACGGCGATTTCCGCTTCGTCGAACGCCTTGCGGAACATCTGCGCCATCAACTCCGACGTCGCGGGCGTAAACTCCGACGGTTTGATCATGCAGCGATTGCCGGCAGCCAAAATCCCGGCGAGCGGCGTGAACGTCAGGTTCACCGGAAAATTCCACGGCGAGATCACACCGACAACGCCCAGCGGCTGGTAATGGATTTCAGCCTTCGCACCGAACCACCCCAGGATCGCCGGCGTCGGCTTGCGCTTCTCCATCTTCATCCACTTGCGCAGATTGTCTTTCGCGTGCTTCAGCGGCCCGATCGAGCCCGACACGTCTGTGAACTTCGACATCTGCGGCGAACGGCTGCCGAAGTCCTTGTTCAACGCGTCTGCAATCTGATCCTGATGATCGACAAGCAATCCGATGCACCGGTCAAGCCGGTCGATCCGCACCTCGGCGCTCGGCGGTCCGTCGCGCAGATACGCCGCACGTTGCTTATCCAGAAGCGCGCGCATCGATTGGGCGGTCGCAGTTGTCATGAGCAGGGTCCTTTCATAGGTCGGTTCAGAAAATGCCAGGATGCCGCGTTATAGACCAAAACGGCGCGCCCGGGGAATTGCCAGGTTAACGGCTGCACCGCGAAAACGCCCAGCCGCCGCCAACCCCTCCTTAATGCACCCGCATCGCAATCGGCAGAATTTAATCGAATTTTTGGCCGCGGGTGAGACGATAGACGAAACGAAACAGGTGGGCGTGCCGCAGAATGTCTGCGACTGCACGAAGGAGTTTGCCGGTGCACTATTGGGAACAACCAAGCCATGCGCGCAGTCTCAGCGACCGCTCGCTGGAGCTGATGCGCGAATACGGCATCGCGCCCGCGCCGCCGAACTACGAACTTTGGTTCAACTACGCGATCGGTCAAAACCAAGAACTGGTCAACGCGTTGAACACGGCCGTTGCCGAAGGCCGCGCAACGGACGCAGCCTTCACGCAAGCCGCCTACGCGCGCTTCTTTGGAACGCCCCGTCCGGCCGAAATCGGTGACATGGGCGCCAAGCTGCAGCACGAAGTGCAAAAGTCGAAGAGCGCTATCGAACACGCGACGAAAGACATGGCGAGCCACGGCAAGCTGCTCGCCGAAGCGGCGGCCGCTCTGGCAAACGGCGGCAACGTCAAAGGCGTTGTCGATCGTGTCGCCGAAGCAACCCGCGCTCTGCAGACGAGCCATACCACACTGGAAGCCCACTTCGACCAGACGGGCCGCGAAATGGAAACGCTGCGCCAGCGCTCGGAAACGGTGACCGCCGAAAATCGCCTGGACCAGCTGACCGGTCTGTTCAGCCGCGCGAGCTTCGACGAGCGCCTGGAATCGATGCTGGGCGAAGCCGCGTACAACAAGACGCCGCTCAGCATCCTGATCGCCGACGTCGACAGCTTCCGCAAGTTCAATGACACGTGGGGCCACGCAACAGGCGACCACGTGCTACGCCTCGTCGCTCAGTGCTTCAAATCGAACACACGCGAACGTGACGCCGCCGCGAGATTTGGCGGCGAAGAGTTTGCCGTCGCGCTTCCGAACGCCGAAATTGCGAGCGCGGCACGCATCGCCGAAAAAATCCGCAAGACCGTCGAATCTCGCAAGATCGTAAAGCGTTCGACAGGCGAGACCCTGGGGTCGATCACACTCTCGATCGGTGTCGCCGTACACTGCCCTGGCGAGCCGATCTCCGAAACCGTACGGCGCGCGGCAAGTCATCTCGACGCCGCCAAACGCGCTGGCCGCAACCGCGTTGTCTGCGACGACACCGATTCCGCTACGGAAGTCGCTCAAGCCCGCGCGTGAGCCCAAACGGCGGCGTGTTGCAAGACGGCTGAACCTGTGGTGGCTTGAAGCTTCAACGCTTCGAGCACCCCAATGTCATACGAAAATATCCTGGTCGAAACGGCCGGTCACGTCGCAACCCTGACGCTGAACCGCCCCACGTCGCTCAACAGCCTGAACAAGGGCCTGATCGACGATGTACGCAACGCGCTGCGCGCGCTGCGCAATGACGCGAACGTGAAAGCACTGATCGTAACCGGCGCGGGCCGCGGCTTCTGCGCCGGTGCCGACCTCGCGAACGCAGGCTTCAACGACGGCGTCCAGCGTTCCGTCGGCGAGGGCATCTCGCATTCGATGGAGATCGCCTACAACCCGCTCGTCCGCGACCTCACCGAGTTTCCAAAACCCGTTGTCGTCGCAGTGAACGGCGTTGCGGCCGGCGGCGGCGTGGGCCTCGCGCTCAGCGGCGACATCGTCATTGCCGCCAAGTCCTCCTACTTCGTGCAAGTCTTCGGACCCAAACTCGGCCTCGTACCCGACATGGGCTGCACCTGGTTCTTCCCCCATCTGCTTGGCCGTGCGCGCTCGCGCGCCTTGGCAATGCTGGGCGACCGGTTGCCCGCAGAGAAGGCCGTCGAATGGGGCTTGATCTGGGCCGCCGTCGACGACGCGCAGTTGCTGACTGAAGCGCGCATGCTCGCTGAGCGTCTGGCGAAGGGGCCGACATTGGCGTTCGGCGCGATCAAGCGCACACTCGACGCCGCCAGCGAAAACACTTTAGACCAGCAACTCGAACTCGAACGCCGCACGCAGCAAATGCTCGGCGACACGGAAGACTTCCGCGAAGGCGTGACCGCCTTCCTCACCAAGCGCGACGCCCAATTCAAAGGCAAATAGACGGAGAAACCCCATGGATTTCGAACGCGTAAAAGTCGACGTGCAAGGCCGCGTCGGCGTGCTCACGCTGAACCACCCCGAAGTGATGAACGCGGTCAGCCCCGAAATGCTGACCGGCCTCATCGCCGCGATGACCTATATCGAGCGTCCCGACACCGGCATCCGCGCGCTCGTCTTCACTGGCACCGGACGCGGCTTCTGCGCCGGCGCAAACTTGAGTGGCGGCCCCTCGTCGGGCGCGTTCAAGCCTGAAGAACGCGACGCGGGCGCGGCGCTTGAAACGATGTA
>JANLXP010000743.1:0-3202 GCA_031365165.1 Alphaproteobacteria bacterium | reverse complement strand
TCTCACCTGCCGCCGCAAACTGCCACGCGACGGTCAGTGCGAAACACGCAATTAACAACCTAAGCATGACCGACCCCATCTGATCTCGGAAGAACAGCCTTCGGTTTGTGGCAATTCTATGCCGTGCCACAGGCCAGCCATCCAAAGGCTGCACCTGTGCCGATTCAGCTACACGGGCGGCGGGGTTCATCCACATTTTCTCAGACACCGATAGGAACAACCACCCATGTGTCACCCCTTGGTGCTCGCAGGTATTCAGGCCGGCACGCAGATTGCGGGCGGCCTCTATCAGCAGAGCGCGGCCAAGCAAGCGGCGATCCAGGCGCGTCGCGAGGCGATCTACGCGCAACAAGTCGCCGCCGCCGAAACCGAAAACATCCGCTATGCGTCGAAGCGCGATCTGGGCGCCTTGCGCGCCGCGTTCGGCAAGCGCGGCGTCGGCCTCGACAGCGCCTCGATGATCGACGTGATCGCGGAGTCGGCGGGCAACCTCGACTATCCCGCGCTGGTGAAGGAACACGAAGGCCTAATCGCGCGCTACCGCGGCGAGGCCGAAGCGCGCGCGGCGAAAGCGGCGGGCCAGAACGCGTTCACCCGCTCGCTGCTCGGCGCCGCCTCCACGGTTATCCAAGCGGGCATCAAAACAGGTTGACGGAAGGGCGCTGAGCGAACATGGCCAACACGATCAGGATCCCGGTGCCCGACGTCGCCTACGCGCCCGTCAAGCTTCCCGCGATCAACATCAACGACAATCCGTACGAAGCGGTCGAAGATCTCGCCGTCGGCATCGGCAACGCGCTTGCCAAGCGAAAGGCGCTCGAAGACGAAGCGTTCTTGAGGGAGGCGGAAGCCGACTTCTACGACAGCGACGCCGATCACGGTCGCCAACGCAGCCTCAACGGCACGGCTGCACCGGATGGGTCGGAGCGCCCCGACGCAAGCACGACCGACGCTGGCCACACACAGATCCGAAACGACGCGCTGGAGGCGCGCTTCGAATTCTGGGCGTCGAAGCGGCCGGACCTTCGCAACGAACTGCGCCGCAGCTTCGCCAAGATGCGCGTCGCTACGATGCCGCTCGAAATCTCGCGCGAAGCCACCGCCCGTGCCGCAAATGCCATAGACGTGGCCGGCGCCACGATGAAAGAGCTGGCCGGGATCGCCTACCTGCGCCCCGCCGACATCGGCGCCGTGCGCGCCGAAGCACGCAATCTGCGCACCGCGTTGCCGGAAGGTTTCGCCCAAATGTTCGACACGCGCGACCGCGAGATCAACGAAGCCTACCTGCGCGGGCTGATCCGCACGAACCCGAAACACGCGCTTGAAGCGCTGAAGAGCCGCGAAGACTTGCGTCTCGCCGAACCGCTCCGCGAGGCGTTACAACACGAAGCCGAACGCGCCTACAAAGCCGAACGCGACGCCGAAACCGCCGCGCTCGAGCATGAGCAAATCGCGCTCCGCCTCGACGTGGACACAAAGCTCACCGAGGCCGAACGCGCAGGCACCTTCCCGCGCGCGGCCTACACCACCGTCCGCGACGCCTACAAACTCGACCCCGCAATGGGCCAAGACCTGGAAGCAAAGCTCGACGCCGCGCACGCCCACGCGCTCACCCGCATCGAACGCGACAACAAAGTCGGCCGCGCGCTCGTCGAAGGCTTAGCCCTCACGTGGGAGGCGCACCGCCTCGAAAGCCTCGACCGCCACATCGAAGCTGTCGCGAACGGCGCGGACGATGAGGCCACCGCAAACCACCGCCGCGTCCGCATGGCCATCATCGCAGGCACCACGCCGCCAAAGCTGCAACGCCACATCCGCGAAGGCCTGCGCGCAACCGATCCCGTCCGCCGCGCCGCCAGCATCCACATGCTCGAAGCATTGGAGCGCGCGGACGAAACCCTATACTCCTGGCTCCCCACCGACCTCCGCACCTTCGCGCACCACTTCACCGCACTCACCAACGCGGGCTACGCAGAAGCCGCGGCCCTCCAACACCTCGACGCCGCGAAGTCCGTCGCGCCGGAAAAAGCCTCCACCCGCCGCCACCACTTCGACACCCACCTCCGCATCGACGACCTAGCAAGCGCCGTCGCTCGCACCTTCAACGTCGCGCCAACCGGCATCGCTGAAGACGAAGTGCAAACGCTCGAATACCGCGCCGATCGCGACCCGGACGAGCCGCGCCGCGGGCCTATCGCCGCAACGCCGGCCACAGCACCGCGTTCCGACTGGGCTCCGTTTGGTTCGGATAGTCGCAGCGAAGATCTGACGTCGGGACAGCGGTTGAAGCAAAGCGATACCCAAGAGCGGTTGGGGGACTACAACGCTGGAAAGGTTGCCGACACCGTAAACGATGCGGTCGCTGGCGCCTCAGGCTGGGACACCGCCTTTGGCCGCGCGGGAATGCAGGTAAAAGGGAAGGGCCGGTACGTGTGGACGCGTTACGGCTGGGTAGATCTGCAGCACGTGATTAGTGCAGCAACCGCCACGAACGACCCCGCGCTCAACGTGTTGCTTGGAATCGCCACCGAAGGTGTACAGACTCTCGTGCCCGACTACTGGCCTTCGGCCTGGAAGAAAGAAGATCTGTTGTCGAACTGGATAGGCGCACAAGGTCTCGCAAGACAGCGGCTGGTCGGCGGGAACATCGGAGACGCCGTCGCATTTGTCCTGTTGCGCTATGATCCTCTCACGAAAAGAGAAGCGGAGAAGTTCCTGGCTGCAGGAGGCAAAGCCGAGCGGTGGCATGACGTCGTTGGATGACGCTGCATTGCGCTGGACAGTGCCGTCATTTATGCTCTCAACAGCGATCGATCATTAGCGGTGAGGGACACGATGTTCAGACCGGCCGTATGGCGAGCAGTCAACATTAGCCTGATCGCCGCCTTCGTCATTCTCACCCTCGCGATGTCTTGGGCCATCTTTGAAACACTGTTTGTGCCATCGGGTGAGGGTATTCTAAATTCCGACGTGACGGCACCCCTAACCAGCGATGAGAAGGCACGCATCATTCTGCGGGCCTTGATGATACTGCCCCTCGAACTTGCTGGACTAGCTCTGGTTTTCTTCTTGGCTCAGCTTCCGTTCCTGCCTGGGGAACCTTAGCCGCTTAGCATAACGGCAACCGCCTGCCAGCATCGAGTCGGCTGCCGTGCGGCCGCGCTAGAGGCCGCCGACCAACTCATCCAAACGAAAGGTTGCC
>JANLXP010000727.1:0-2119 GCA_031365165.1 Alphaproteobacteria bacterium | reverse complement strand
CCGCAGCCCCGCGTTTCTTTGGGGTGACCTCCGCAGCGTAGCGGTCTAGGAGGGCGGCGAAGGTAAGGTGCTTCATCGACCGACTTGCCGAACCCATTAACGGGCTCTGGTCTAACCCCACCTCTGTCTGCCGGGCCCAAGCTTGGGCGTCTTTCCGGGTCAGGAAACTTCGACTGAGCGGTGGCGACGAAAGGCGCCGGATTTGTACTTGCCACCTGCTCCCGCGCTTGCGGATCGTTGCCATGATTGGCCACCGTGTTGTGACACCAGTGTGACCGGCTGATCCTGATCGAATTTTAGGGGAGCTAAGTATCTGACGAGGCTGGCGCACCCAGCACGATTCGAACGTGCGACCTCTGCCTTCGGAGGGCAGCGCTCTATCCAGCTGAGCTATGGGTGCTTATTGAGCGGGGAAACTATCGAAAGTCGGCGGATAGCGCAAATCGCACGCTTTGGCGGGCGTGGCGCCGGACGGTGACTTGCGCTATCTCAGGCGCTCACAACGCCCAAGCACGATGAGAGCCATGTCCACGCCTGCGCCCGAAGTTATTGTCGTCGAAAAACGCCGCATCGCCTGTGACGGCGATGGGGGTGCGCTCGGGCATCCGCGCGTGTTTCTGGAGATGGGAACGGACACGCACGTGGAGTGTCCGTATTGCGACCGCAAATACGTGCTTTCGCGCGAAGCGGCCGAGGCTGACCACCATTGAACGCGAAACCAGCTGCAGTCGCCAAGGCACCTTCGATCAAGAAGGGTGACCACCTCTATCTGATCGACGGGTCGGGTTACATTTTTCGCGCGTTCCATGCGCTGCCGCCGCTGACCCGCAAGAGCGACGGGTTGCCGATCGGTGCGGTCGCTGGCTTCTGCAACATGTTGTTCCGGCTGCTGCTCGACACGAAGGCGGGCGACAAGCCGACGCATTTCGCGGTCATCTTCGACAGCGCGCGGGCGAATTTTCGCAACAAGATCTATCCCGAATACAAAGCGCACCGACCTCCGCCGCCGGACGATTTGATTCCGCAGTTCGGGCTTATCCGCGACGCCACGCGCGCGTTCGGCGTGCCTGCGATCGAGAAGGAAGGTTTCGAGGCCGATGATTTGATCGGCACCTATGCGACGCAAGCCGCGAAGGCGGGTGCGATCGTGACAATCGTGTCGTCGGACAAAGATCTTATGCAACTCGTCGTCGACGGGAAGATCGAGCTTTTGGACACAATGAAGACGCCGAACAAGTCGATCCGTTCGGCGGAGGTGATGGAGAAATTCGGTGTGCCGCCGTCGAAGGTGGTCGAGGTGCAGGCGCTGGCTGGCGATTCCACGGACAACGTTCCGGGCGTCCCCGGGATCGGCGTCAAAACCGCAGCCGAACTCATCAATGCTTACGGCGACCTTGAGACGCTGCTGAAGCGTGCGGGTGAGATCAAGCAACCGAAGCGGCGCGAGACGCTGATCGAGAACGCGGAGAAGGCGCGCATTTCGAAGAAGCTCGTCTCGCTCGACTGCGACGCACCGGTGCCGGTGCCGGTGAGCGAGCTTGGCATTGTCGAGCCTGACGTGAAGGAACTGGTCGGCTTTTTGAAGGGCATGGAATTCGCGGCGCTGCTCAAGCGTGTGGCGAAGGAGTGGGACCTTGCCGACGTCGAAGGGATTCCCGCGTCATCGCTTGGCGAAGTTGCGCCGAAGGCGGCGCCTAGCGAGGTGAAGGGCGACGAGAAGGCGGCGGCGCCCGGTGCCCTCGATCGGACGCTCTTGATGAAGCCGTTCGAGCGCGCGGCCTATGAATGCGTGACGACCGCCGAAGCGCTGGAGAAGTGGATCGCGCGCGTGAACGAGGCGGGCGTGGTCGCGATCTGGACGGCGACGACGGGTGGACAAGAGACCGAGGCGGAGTTGGCGGGCGTTGCGCTCGCCGTTGCGCCGGGACAGGCGTGCTACGTGCCGGTCGCGCACGGATCGGGCGGCGGGCTCGATTTCGGCGACGCTAAACAAGGTCAGTTGGCGCGCGATTTTGTCGTGAAGAAATTGAAGCCGATGTTGGCGGACGATGGCGTGTTGAAGATCGGGCACAACATCAAGCGCGATATGCATGCATTCGCGCGCTATGGCGTGAAGCTT
>JANLXP010000694.1:0-3336 GCA_031365165.1 Alphaproteobacteria bacterium | reverse complement strand
GCAACAAGCAATGCTTCTTCGCCGTCGTAGGCTTCGACGGCGCGGTAGCCTTCCTTCTCGATATTGTAGCGCAGGAGCGTCATCAACGACGCTTCGTCTTCCGCTATCAAGATCAGCGGTTTTCGCGCAGCTCCCGGCCGCCCGCCTGCATCAAGATTCGACATGCGGCGCCACGGACGTGGTTGACGTCGTATCGCTCTTTGGCCGCTCTTCGCCAAGCTTCGTGCCGGTGGCCGCGTAATAGACGGTCTCCGCAATGTTCGTCGCGTGATCGCCGATCCGCTCGAAGTTCTTCGCGATAAACAACAAATGCGTCGATGGCCCAATCTTCCGCGGGTCTTCCATCATGTAGGTCAAGAGTTCGCGAAACAGCGAGTTGTAGAGTTCGTCGATGTCGTTGTCGTTTTTCCAGACGCGCAGCGCCGCCTCGCCGTCACGCCTCGCAAAAGCGTCGAGCACGTCTTTGACCTGCGTCAGAGCTTGCCGGCCCATACGCGTAAGGCCTTGCGCCAAATGCTGGTCGGGAGCGTCGCGCGCGACGACCAGTGTGCGCTTGGCAACGTTCTTCGCCAGATCGCCGATGCGTTCTAAGTCATGCGAAATCTTGAGCGCGGCAAGCGTTTCGCGCAGGTCGAGCGCTAGCGGCTGGCGCAACGCGAGCAAGCGGACGGCCTGCTGTTCGATCTGGGCTTCAAGTAGATCGATCTTTCCGTCGCTTGCGATCGTCTGTTCGGCAAGCGGCATGTCGCGCCGGGAAATCGCTTCAATCGCGTTCGCGAGCTGCGCTTCGCACAGGCCCCCCATCTGCACGATCGCCGTACTGAGCGCCTCAAGCTGATCGTGGAATGACTTGACGATATGCTCGGCCATGCTTCGCCTCGTGCAACAGGAGCCCGACTACCCAGGCTTCACAGACCTAATGCAACGATTCCGTGAAGGATTCATGACGCCGTCAGCAAACCGGCCTGCGGCGCGTCGCTTTGCCCAACTTCGGTGGCGAGCGGCAGGAACACCGTAAACGTCGAGCCCTCGCCAACTTTGCTCTCGACGAGAAGGCGCCCGCGGTGCCGGTTCACGATGTGCTTGACGATCGCAAGCCCCAACCCCGTGCCACCAATCGCCCGGCTGCGCCGAACGTCGACACGATAGAACCGCTCCGTCAGCCGCGGGATATGCTCGCGCGCAATGCCTTCGCCGCGGTCCTTCACGGCGAGATAGACCGCAGGCGATGGACCAGGCTCGCCTGGATCGGCACGCCGTGTGCCCAGCTCCAGGGTCACCATCGTTTGTGGCCGGCCGTACTTGATCGCGTTGTCGACGAGGTTCTGCACGACTTGGAACAACTCGTCCCGGTCGCCCGCGACGTTCGGCAACGACGTCGGTTCCGCGATCTCAAGTTGAATGCTCGCGCCGTGCGCTTGCGGCGCCAGCGCGCTGGAAACCTCTTCCACAACGTCGCCGAGGTTGACGCTGCCCGCCGGTCGAACGTGCTCGTTAAGCTCGATCCGCGACAGCGACAGCAAATCGTCGATCAACCGGCGCATCCGCGTCGCCTGCTCGGCCATGATTCCCAAGAAGCGCTCCTGCGCCTCCGGATCGTCCTTCGCATGTCCGCGCAACGTGTCGATGAAGCCAGTAAGCGAAGCAAGCGGCGTACGCAGTTCGTGGCTCGCATTGGCGACAAAGTCTGCGCGCATCTGCTCCACGCGCTGCGCTTTCGTCGTATCGCGAAGCACGATAAGAGCCGACCGCAAGATGCGATCGCTATCTTCAATCGGCGCTAGATAGGCATCAAAATTCTGCTCGTGCGCGCCCATGACCGGAAACTCGACCCGCTGCGGGCCACGTCCGGCAAGCACCAGATCGAGCGCCGTCAACACCTGTGGTGCGCGCAGAACGCTCGCCAAATGCTTACGCAGTTCGACGACGCCGAACTGCTGCTCGAACGCATCGTTTGAAGCGATGATGCGTCCCGTGTGATCGGTCAGCAGCACGGGGTCGGGCAACCGCCGCACCAGATCCGAAGGCAGATAGTCGCCACGCGACAAGGTCGGCGAGAGCCTGATCGGCGCGTCGGTGGGCTGCACCACCGCGGGCGCAGGCTGCGTCCAAACCGGATCAGGCAGGCTGCGCACATAGGCCAGCCGCGCAACCGCAATCAGGGCAACGCCAAACGCCAACACAGCGCAAAACGTCCAAGCCCCCGTCCAAGCTGCGACCAAGAACAGCGCGCCACACGCTGCAGCAAGCGTGAGCTTGATGTCGTCCATTCGAACGGAAATAGGCGTGCGTGTGCGCTTGTCGCCCGCCTTGGAAGCGTCGGCGCTTGCTTTCGTTTGCGCGCGGTCTGTACCCGCCGCTTTTGGGGGGACTGCGGCCCCTTCGCCGGCAACTGACATTTCGAACCCCTCCCCGGCGTCGACAACGACCTCCCCCACAGATCGGCGTGCGGCGCGCGGTTCGCGAACATAGAACCACAACATGCCAGCGGCAGCGAGCTTGGCAAGAACCGCCGCGCCGAAGACGACTTCAAAACCGAGTGTGGCGGCCATCTGACCGCCAGCGATCGCGCCAAAAACCTGAACCAGAGATTGCGCCGAGTTAACCATCGCTATGCGCATCGGCAAATCGGACCGGGTGCCGAACTCGAGCACCATGTTCTGAGAGGCAATCAGATAGCCGGAGTATCCGGCCCCGATCCCGACAAAGCACAGCATCACAGATGCCGAATCCGTCGACATGGCAAGCGCTGTGGTGGATCCGGCCCACATGAAGAGCGCCGGCACGAAGACCGCTTTGAACCCGACGCGGTCGGCGAGTGCGCCCCAACCGAGATTAGCAACAGTCTGCGAAACGAGGAGCGCGAGCGACAACAGACCGATCTTCTCGCCGGTCAGCCCCTGCGTCTTGCCAACAAAGAGGATGTAGTAGGGAAGCGCGAGTGTTCCCAACGTCGCGAGCGTCTGCGCCCAAAAATACATCGCAAAGGCGCGGTCTTGCAGCAAAAGCGGAATGTCGCCGAGCCGCTCGCGGACGCTCACGGGCGCACGCACGCTGTAGGCTTCCGGCTCGCGCACCAGGTAAAGGAATGTGAGCCCGCAGGCGGTCAACACAAACGCGAGCAGGAACGTCGACGCGTATCCGTTGCCGAGCGCGTTGGTTTCAACAAGGTATTTGCCGCCGAGGACAACAACGTGGACGCTGTGTTTGATGACTGCGGCATAACGGCTGACCTGTTTCGGCGCTACCTGCCTAAGGTACAAGTCTTCAAGGTCTGCTAAGCAAAATCAGTAATTGTCTTGGTCCCATGACTCAAGCGAGCCCGAGTTCCAGTGC
>JANLXP010000677.1:0-3259 GCA_031365165.1 Alphaproteobacteria bacterium | reverse complement strand
CGCGGTCCCTGGCGCTCATTAATCTCTCCCGCCTTGCTGGCGCGGCGCTGCCGGGGTACCAACGCGGCCCTGGATTAGAGAGCGATGAGCGACAAACCCGTCAAAGCCAATGCCGAAAAGCCGCGCGGCTTCCGCGACCGGCTGGGCGCGGAGCTTTTGGCCGAACGCCGCATGCTCGAGACCATTCGCGGCGTCTACGAGTCCTACGGTTTCGACCCGCTTGAAACGCCCGTGATCGAGTTCGCGGACGCGCTTGGCAAGTTCCTGCCCGATCAAGACCGCCCGAACGAAGGCGTGTTCGCGTTTCGCGACGATGACGAGCAATGGCTGTCGCTGCGCTACGACTTGACCGCGCCGCTCGCCCGCTTCGTGGCCGAAAACTACGACGCGCTGCCCAAGCCCTTCCGCCGCTACCAAGTCGGCCAAGTCTTCCGGAACGAAAAGCCGGGCCCCGGCCGCTACCGCGAATTCACGCAGTTCGACGCCGACACGGTCGGCACGGCAAGCATGCTGGCCGACGCCGAACTCTGCATGATGAGTTGCGACACGCTGGAGAAGCTGGGTCTTGCCGGCGACTACATCGTCAAGGTCAACAACCGCAAAGTCCTGAACGGCGTCCTGGAATCGATCGGTATCGCGAAGAGTCCAGAGGGCGAGGGCCAACGCCTCGCCGTCCTGCGCGCGATCGACAAGATGGATCGCCTCGGCGCGGACGCTGTGCGCGGCCTCTTAGGGCCCGGCCGCAAAGACGAATCTGGCGACTTCACCAAAGGTGCAAACCTCTCGCCGGACGCGATCGCCCGCGTGCTCGCGTTCACACAAGCGAGCGTCGAAGATCGCGGTTCCTTCTGCAACGAACTCGAGCGTGTCGTCGGCGACAGCGCTGACGGGCAAGCAGGGGTCGCCGAACTTCGCCAAATAGACGCTGCGCTGACCGGCGCGGGATACGACGCAAAGCGCGTGCGCTTCGACCCATCCGTCGTGCGCGGTCTTGCCTACTACACCGGCCCTGTCATCGAAGCCGAACTCACGTTCGACATCAAAAACGAAGACGGCGTGTCGGTGCGCGTTGGCTCCGTCATTGGTGGCGGCCGCTACGACGATCTGGTGACGCGCTTCAAAGGCGTGCAGGTTCCAGCCACCGGCATTTCAATCGGCGTCAGCCGCCTTCGCGCCGCACTCGCATCGCGCGGCGCAAGCGAAGCGGCGATGGGCCCCATCGTCGTGCTCGTCATGGATAAGGACGCAACCTCGTCCTACGTCGCGATGGCGAAGGAACTACGCGCCGCCGGCATACGCGCGGAAGTCTACACCGGCACCTCCGGCATGAAGGCGCAGCTCAAATACGCTGACAAGCGCATGAGCCCCGTCGCCGTCATCGAAGGCAGCGATGAACGCGCGAAGGGCGTGATCACGCTGAAGGACCTGGCCCTCGGCGCGGAACAGGCGAAGGAAATCAAAGACCGCGCGCAATGGGCCAAGGGCGCCGAAGCGCAAGTAACGGTCCCGCGCGCAGACCTTGTCGCGACCGTCAAGAAAATCATGGCCAGTCAAACGAAGCCATGATCGCCGCCCCGCCGTACGATGCCGACACGCTGGCAGCCCTCGACGCGCAAACCGCGGCGTGGCTGGACGTGTTCAAAACCTACGGTGCTGAGCGCATCGAGCCCGCGATCGTGCAACCCGCCGACGCGTTCCTCGACCGCATGGGTGAAGACCTGCGCCGCCGCACGTATGTCTTTTCGGGTCCGGGCGGCGGCGAACTCTGCCTGCGCCCAGATCTCACAATCCCGACGTGCCAAGCCTATCTCGCGCGCACACCGAAGGCCGATCGGGCGGCCAAGCTCTGCTACGCGGGCCCGGTGTTCCGGCACAATCCGAAAGAGCCGAACAAGCCCGGGCAGGTGACGCACGCGGGTCTCGAAAACATCAACGCCGCAAACCCCGCGGCCGCCGACGCGGAAGCGCTCGTCCTCACGGACAACGCCCTCGCGCGCTCCGGGCTGAAGAACGTCGACGTCACGGTCGGTGACTTGAGTATTTTCTCAAGCCTGCTCGAAGCGCTGGGCTTGGCGCCCCAACGCGCGGAGCGGTTGCGCCGCCACGTCTGGCGCCCGGCCTATTTGAACGAGTTGTTGAAGCGTCTGACCGGCGAAGCCGAAACCGGAAACGCGTTCCTCGCCCACGTCGGCACGCTGCCGCCTGTCGAAGCACGCGCCGTAGTGCAGGAAGCGCTGACGCTGGGCGGCATCAAGGCGATCGGCACGCGCACGATTGAAGAAATCACCGACCGCTTTCTCGACCAGGCCGCCGACGCTTCGTCCGCGCGTTTGCCGCGCGCCGTCGCCGATGCGATTGCGGCCTACCTCGATGTGAAGGTGCCGGCGTCGCAAGCAGTCGACACGCTGCGAAAGCTCGCGCGCAGCGCGTCCGTCTCGCTCGACCCGGCCATCGCAGCGCTCGAACGCCGCCTCGGTCTCATCGAGCGCCATGGCGTTAGCCTGAACCGCGCCACGTTCGCGGCGCAGTTCGGGCGGAACATGGAATACTACACCGGCTTCGTGTTCGAGTTCCGCGTCGCCGCCGTGCCCGCGCCGCTCGCAGGCGGCGGCCGCTACGACAATCTCTTGACCGCACTTGGTGCACCGAAGGCCGCGCCGGCCGTCGGCCTTGCAATGTTCGGCGAACGAAACCTCGCGGCCCGCCGCGCGCAAGGCGGTGGCGCATGAGCGCGCTCGTCTTCGCGATCCCATCTAAAGGCCGCCTCCAGGAACAAGCGCTCGCGTTCCTCGCCGACGCCGGCCTGAACATCAGCCAATCCCGCGGCACGCGCGACTACGCGGCAAAGCTGTCGGGCGTCGACAACGTAACGGTGGCCCTGCTCTCCGCCGCCGAAATCGCCGACGAGCTAAACGCAGGCCGCGTGCACTTCGGCATCAGCGGCGAAGACCTCTTGCGCGAACACGGCCATGCCGCCGCAGAACGCACCCTCGTCGTCGAGAAGCTCGGCTTCGGCCGCGCCAATGTGGTCGTCGCCGTTCCCCGGGCCTGGATCGACGTCTCGGCGATGTCCGACCTCGACGATGTCGCGGCGAGCTTCCGTACGCGCCATCACCGTCGCCTGCGCGTCGCCACCAAATACGTAAACTTGACGCGCGACTTCTTCGCCGGCCACGGCATCGGCGACTACCGTGTGGTGGAAAGCCTGGGCGCCACCGAAGGCGCACCCGCGGCCGGTACTGCAGAGGCGATCGTCGAC
>JANLXP010000667.1:0-2911 GCA_031365165.1 Alphaproteobacteria bacterium | reverse complement strand
GCGAATTCCTGTCGCCCCTTATCAAACGCCGCTTCGGCCTGCTCAGCCGCGCGAACCAACTGCCGCCGCCGCCGGAAGAAATCCAAGGCTCGACGATGACGATCGAATACGTTTCGCCGCTCGCCCGCGCGCAGATGGCCGGCGAAGCGCAAGCGGTCCAGCGCCTCTATCAGTCGCTTGGCATGATCGCGCAGGTCGACCCCAGCGTCCTCGACAACGTCGATCACGACGAAGCGGTTCAAATCTTGGGCCGCGGTTGGGCGGTGCCGGCGAAAATCATGCGCGGCGCCGACAAAGTGAAAGAACTGCGCGCCGGCCGCGAACAGATGCAAGCGATGCAACAAAGCCTAAGCCTCGGCGCCCAAGGCGCGGACGTCGCACAAAAGATCGCAGGCGCCGCGCGCACCGGCGCACAAGCTGGCGACGTCGCCGCAAAGTCCGGCCAACAACCCGTCTCCGCCAACGACCTCACCCAAGCCATCGAAATGCTCCGCGGCAAGACGGCGGCTTAGCTCATGCAAACCCTGCCCGAAATTGTCCTCGCCTTGTGGGGACGCAAACGTGCGGCGCACGTCGCCGACGAATACCGCAACGCCCTGCAAGGCCGCGACTTGCTCGTGCGCGACCTCGCGATGTTTTGCAACGCCGCCGCACCGCTTTTAGGCAGCACCGAATTCGACCGCGGCGTCGAGGAAGGCAAGCGCCGCGTCTGGCTGCACGTCACGCGCATGTGCGGCCTCAAACCCGCCGACTTCGTAACCATCGCCGATGGAGGAAACCTTGATGACTGACTTAAGCGCGCACACAGCCGATGCGACGACCGCGCTCGACGACGGCACCGGGGCCGAATGGACGGCGACGCTCACGCCCGAACTGAAGCAACTCGTCGAAACGAAGGGCTACAAATCCCCGGCCGACGTCGTGCAGGCCTACGCGCACGCGCAACGCGCGATCGGCGCCGACAAGATCCCAGCGCCAAAGGACGGCGTGTGGGACGAAACCGCGCGCGCGAAACTCGGCATCCCGCGCTCGCCCGACGGGTATGAGCTGCGCCGCCCCGATCTGCCGCAAGGCGTCGCCTACGACGAAGCGTTCGAGAAGGCGGCGCTGCCCATCGCCCACAAGCTGGGCCTCACGCCTGGGCAGGTGCAAGGCCTGCTCGACTTCTACGCCGGCCAACAATCGCAGGCGTTCCAATCGTCGCTGCAGGGCCGCGTCGCAGACGAAACGCAATCGGCAGCGGCGCTCCGCCAAGAATGGGGACCAAGCTACGACACGAAGCTCGCCCAAGCCGCGCGCGCCGCACGCTACTTCGGCGGCGAGCCGTTGATCGAATTCCTGAACCAATCGGGCGTCGGCAACAACCCCGAACTCGTACGTGCCTTCGCCAAGGTCGGCTCGATGATGACGGAAGACAGCCTCAAGATCGGCCGCGCCCAAGGCTTCTCAATCTCCCCCGACGAAGCCCGCCGCGAAGCGGCAAAGTTGATGGCAACCCAAGCCTACAACATCCGCCACCACCCCGAACACGCGGCAACCGTCGAACACGTCCAACAACTCTTCGAGCGCGCTTACGCGAAAGAGGTTTGACGTTCATCCTTCACGCTTCCGTCAAGCCGTGACGCCATGAAAGGTCATGGTCCGGGTCCGGTATTTTCAGATATTCCCAGAATGAAAAGCGACACCACGCCCAAGAACGCGGGAAGCCATGTGGCCCTCACAACAATGAACAAAAACCGAGCCACTGCATCAGGGGTGCGCATTGCTGACGCGCTGTGGACATACCAAATGCGTTTCACAGTCCGCACCGGACCAAAGCCGATCAGCGGCAATAGCGCCACTGTTCCCGCGCTTTGCCCTCGAAGGCTGACGTAGAGGAGTAGCGCCAAGTCCGCGATAACGCAGATGATCGCTAAGATCGCAACGGCAAACGGATAGACGCCCGCAAACGTACCTATTGTGTCTCCCATTTTGAACGACACTCCTAGTTCAGCGGAACGGGCGCCTTGATCCTGATTTCTAAACCCTTTCGCGGACACGCGTGAGCCAAGCGCTCGCGCCCCGCTGCAAGCCTGTAAGCCAAGCCGAGAACCAGGGCGCGCGTTAGTCGCTCCAGGATGCGGCCGTTCGCTCACGCGCACGGCACCCGCTCCGACTTGTCTGAAAACCCAACAAGCGGAGAGTGACACTCATGTCCACTCAAGTAACGAACGCATTCGTTCAGCAATACGCGGCGAATGTGATGATGCTGGCCCAGCAGAAGGGCTCCAAACTGCGCGACGCCGTGCGCGTCGAAAACGTCACCGGCAAACAGGCCTTCTTCGACCAGATCGGCGCAACGGCCGCGCGCCGGCGCACGTCGCGGCACTCCGATACGCCGCGCATGGATACGCCGCACGCCAGGCGGCGCTGCTCGCTCGAAGACTTCGATTGGGCCGACATGATCGATCAGGAAGACAAACTGCGTCTCTTGATCGACCCGACGTCGACCTACTCGAAATCGGCCGCCAACGCGATGGGCCGCGCGATGGACGAAGTGATCGTGGATGCAATCCGCGGCACGGCGTTCACCGGCGAGACCGGCTCCACGGCGGTGACGCTGCCGTCCGGGCAGAAGATCGTCGAAGGCGGCACGACGGGCCTCACCATCGCGAAGCTGATCTCGGCCAAGCGCATCATGGACACGGCCGACATCGACAACGAAGGCCGCTACATCGCGGTCACGTCGGACCAGCTCGAAGATCTGCTCAACGCAACGCAGGTTACGTCGGGCGATTACAACACCGTCAAAGCGCTGGTGCAGGGCGAGCTTGAGACGTTCTTGGGCTTCAACTTCATCCGCGTCGACGGGCTTCGCATCGACGGCACGAAGCTGATCCCGACGACGGTTGGCGGCGGCCTCATCCGCGCC